>JBBAPY010000182.1:0-6444 GCA_040400635.1 Rhodoferax sp. | reverse complement strand
GCATGTGCAGCCTTGAGGATGATCTCGGGCCCGACTCCCGCAGGGTCTCCCATGGTGAGCGCCAGGCGTGTGGGATTTTTCATGTCAATGACGTACCGGGTTGATTTGTTGAAGAAGTTCGCACAGGTCGTTGCGATCACCGAAAGCGCCAGAGCGGGAGTGGCAACGCACGCCATCCCAAACACCACCGCTCAGTTGTGCATGGCCCCAGCCCGGGCGTACACAGGGCAGTGCCCGCAGCCCACCGGCACCAGCAGCATTGCATAGCGCCAAAAGCGTATCACCACCCACCACCACCAGGACCCCAGGCCGCGGTTGCGCATCAACTACGCGTCGCGCTTTGCGCATGAGTGCGGCTCGTGCCTGTGACGCGGGCAATTCATCGAATTCCATAAGGTCCAATAGCAACAGCCAGTGCGAACCGTTGCTGCTGCCGTCTTGCTGTCGCAGCAAGAAGTCCAACTGCGCGCGCAGCACAGGATGGCGGCTCGAGGTGACCAGAACAACCAGGCCCTCGAACATAGCACCCGCGTTCACACGGCTCGTGCCAGTCCTTCGCAACTGTCCAGCCAGTGCCAGCGCCAGTGCGCCGCTGCCACACCAAAGCCATTTTCGGGCATAGGGATGCCGGTGCAATGAAGCGAGGTACTGCAGGGCTTGATCGTCCGTGGCATTTAGCACCATCACCTGCCCCTCGACGGGTACCGGCTTGTCTTGGTGATTCACGTGGTAGGCCGTTAGGCCCGTTGATGCCAGAGCCTCAACGATATTGACATGCTCCGCCTCGTTGCGCACCGCGACGGAAGGTTGCGTTGGGGCCACCGGCAGTTTTCCGTCTTTGGTCATGCGCCCCTGGGCCGGAAAGGCGGGTGCAAAAATAACCGCAGAAAAATCTCCCTGCTTTGCCAGCCAGGCGACTTCGTGGAAGGTATTGCCGCGCAGCAGACTATCGACTTTCTTGAAGGCCATGTCCCCCGAAGAAAACCATGGCATGCAGTCAGCCAAAATAGACTCCAGGCTTGCGAGCTGGACATTGCGGGTATCCGTAGAAACGACTTGTACCGGGTCGGGTGCATCTACACAGATGCCGAAATGGACCGGTACCGGGCTACCGTCATAGAACGCGGTGGCGCACTCCAACGCACCGGTCAGGTCGTCCGCAAGAACGCGCAAAGCCTTCATGCTGCGCAAAGAGAAAAGTAGCCCAACTTGAGGATTCGCTGCGGCTAGATTTGCCAGTCAATGCCATTGACCTTGGCGATGGTTTCGGCAAGCGTGGGTACGTAGACATCGGGGTCGCCGTGGCGCATGGCCAGGGCATAAGAATTCCTCACCGCGTTGCCCATGCCATTGAACAGGCCCACGTCGTCGGCCATGGACTCCAGATAGCGCATGTCCTTGAAGGCATTTCTGATGGTGAACTTGTGCCCTTCTTTGTTGCCGTTGAGCACATAGTCCATGAAGGTCTGGTAGACCAGACAGTCCATGCGGCCGTTTCGAATCACACTGTCGAAGCGTTCCGGTTCGATGTTTACCGCCTTGGCAAGGGTCAGCGCTTCGGCATACAGGGCGGCGTATCCGAGTGCCAGAAAGTTGTTGATGAGTTTCATGCGGTGGCCATCGCCCGCGTTGCCCACCCGCACGATGCGCCCGGCCCAGGTTTGCAAAATGGGTTCAATGCGTGCGAATGTCGCCTCGTCCGCTCCGACCATGGTGTCGAGTGTTCCAGCCCAGGCTTCTTTGGGGGTGCGGCCCAATGGCGCATCCACCAGCGTGACGCCTATTTGAGCCAGTTTGCCCGACAGCGCCACAGTAGAAGTGGGGTCTGAAGTGGAGCAATCCACCAACACCGAGCCGGGCTTGAATCCTGCGGCAAGCCCATCGACCCCATAAGCAATACTTTCAACATCCTTGGAACCCGTAACGCACATGAACACAACCGTTGAGTGCTCGGCCACCTCACGCGGTGACGCACGATAAATAGCTCCCCGGCTCTCCAAGTCTTTGGCAGTTTCGCCATGTTGTCTTGAATAGAAGGACAGGTCATAGCCCTTTTCAACGATGTTCTTGGCGATGCCGTGACCCATCATTCCGGGGCCAATGAATCCTACGGTCTCTTTGGAGTGTTGCATGAATTTTTGGATTCCAGTAATGAGGCCACTCAAGACTTTTCAATCGCGCCGTTCGGCGCAAGCTGTGCAAACTGGGCGAAAGCCGGCGCGTAATCCGGATGCCAGCGTGAAAGCGGCGGGCGGTTCTCCACCAGGTCTGCTGCAGCCCACAGGATGCGTCGCTCATCCAGCGCACGGGGAACATCGTTATCAGGACACAGGATGTAGAAGTCTCCCGCGTTCAGGCGTTCCAGCATGAAGTCAACGGTTTGTTCAGGGGTCCATGCGGCGGGAGGGTTTTCTGAACGCCCTTGAGCGGTAAGTTCGGTGAATACAAAGCCCGGAATCAGCAGATGCGCAGTGATCTGACAGCCGGGTGTATTGCGCAACTCATGTTGCAGCGCTTCGGTGAACACTTTAAGGCCGGCTTTGGATACGTTGTATGCCGGGTCGCCGGGCGGTGTGGTGATGCCTTGTTTAGAGCCGGTGTTGATCACCAGTCCCGGCTTGCCGACTGCCAGCATGGCTGGCACAAACTCGCGCGTTCCCAGCACCGCACCGCCCAGGTTGACTGCCAGCACACGGTCCCAAGTGCCCTGCTGGTCGAAGATGGAACTGCCTGGCTGTATGCCTGCGTTGTTCATCAACACATCGACACGGCCCCAGCGGTTCTGCACAAATTGATGCAGCCGGGCCAAATCCTCTGGCTTGCTGACGTCGGTCTCAAGCCCTGCCACTTGGTCAGCGCCCGCGCCCTGCACTGTCTCGATTTCTCTTAGCGCTTTCTCAATGCGCGCTTCACCGATATCCGCAATGCAGACGCGCATGCCCATTGCAACAAAGCGCTTGGCCGCTGCCCGACCAATGCCTGAAGAGCCTCCTGTGACGACGGCGACAGCGCCGGGAACCAGTGCGGGATGTGTCATGGGCACGCCACCTTTTTAGAGCAAATTTTTAAACCACTGCAAGCCACTGCGTGTGCCATCAGGCACCGCACCTTTTAGCGGCCGGTATTCGCATCCGATCCAGCCGGTATAGCCCAGTTGCTCCAGAACCTGGAAGAGATAGGGGTAGTTCAGCTCACCGATATCAGGCTCTTTGCGGGCGGGAACCCCGGCAATCTGGATATGGCCCACGTTACCGGTGGGCAGGTATTGGCGGATCTTCATTGCCACATCGCCTTCGACGATTTGGCAATGATAAAGATCCATCTGCACCTTGAGATTCGGTGCGCCCACGGCGGCCACCACGGCATGCGCCTCGTCCTGCCGATTCAAGAAGAAGCCCGGTATGTCGCGGGTATTGATGGGCTCCATCAGCACATCCACACCCTGTTTGGCAGCGCGCTCGGCGGCCCAGGCCATGCGGCGTGTATACAGCGCCATGAGGTCTGCTCGGCTGTGCCCCGTCGGCTGCAAGCCCGCCATCACGTGGATACGTGGGCAGTGCAGTGCGGCGGCATACTCCAGCGCGCGGTCTAGGCTTTGGCGAAATTCGTCCTCACGGTCTGGCAAGCAGGCGAGTCCGCGCTCGCCGGCGGCCCAGTCTCCGGGGGGTGCGTTGAACAGCACCTGCGCAAGCCCATTTGCGTTGAGCCTTTGCGCAATGTCCTGCGAAGTGAAGTCGTAGGGGAAAAGGTATTCGACCGCCGTAAAGCCATCGTCAGCGGCGGCTTTGAATCGGTCCAGAAAGTCGAACTCCTGGTAGAGCATGGACAAGTTGGCAGCAAATTGGAGCATGTTGGTTACCATTTCGCGCCGAAGGTCTGGCGCAATTCGTTGATTTGTAAGTCCGTTAATTCGTCCACCATGGAGGCGTTCAGGCATACCAGCCTTGCGGTTTCCTCCAACTCCTCCAGAGTAGCCATGGCCGCAGCGGGATTGCTGTGCCACACATTGGGCCCCAAACGTGAAAGCATGGCGGCTCGGATATGCATACCCGCTTGGAAGTAACGATGGATCGCATCCGCTACCGCTTCCGCAGCTTGTGAAGCGCCGGGCCGCGCATAGGGAATCAAGGGGACATGCCCTACCTTCATGACGAAGTAGGGTGTCACCGCACGCAGCAGCTCCGGGCCCAGCGCCGTGCGCGGCAACGTGCGCTGGTAGGTCAGGCTCAGTGTCAAGGACACACAGTGCGTGCTGTGGGTGTGGATCACGCAACGTGTCTCGGCCTCATAGGCAGCAGCCGCCGTGTAAATCTGCGTGTGCAGTGCGATGGTCTTGCTGGCCTTGTCACCACTCTGCTGCAGTCCATCCGGGCCCAGGCGCGCCAGGCGCGCGGGATCCAGATTGCCTAGGCAGGTGTCTGTCGGGGTTATCAGAAATCCATCGTCCAGCCGCACACTGATGTTGCCGGCAGTGGCATGCACATAGCCGCGATCAAACAGGCTTTTGCCAACGCGGCAGATCTCTTCACGCCATTCTGATTCGGTCAAGAAAGCACTCCAAATGCCTTGACGAAGAAATCATCGGTCCCAAAATTCCCGGACTTCAGCGTAAGGTGCAGACCCTCAGGGGCCAGTTCGGATACGGCATGGCACCAGGGTACGCCGGGGTCGATCTGTGGACCGATCGCCAATTGGTCAATGTGCAAAGCCTGTACGCATGCGCCCGATGTCTCTCCGCCCGCAATGACCAGTTGACGCACGCCCAACTTCACCAATCCTGTTGCGATGTGCGACAAGGTCTTTTCGATGAGTGCACCGGTCGCCTCCACACCCAAGGTGGACTGGGTCGCCTTGACCGTGTCGGTCTCCGCGGTGGAGTAGACCAGCAGCGGGCCATCCACCAGCAAGGGCCTGGCCCAGGCCAGCACCTGCTCCGCCACAGCGCCCCAGCCATCGTGGTTGCTGGCCAGCTTCTGCGTGTCGATAGCCATCGCAGGCAAGCCGGTTTGCTTGAAGTAGGCCACTTGCTTGTTGGTTGCCAGCGAGCAGCTGCCCGAGACCACCGCTCTCATGCCAGACGCAGGCGGCAAGCGGCTGGCGGCAGGAGAGGGAGCCAGCCCAAAGTTTGCAGCCAACCCGATAGCCACGCCCGAACCGGCAGTAATCAGGGGCAATTCTTTTAGCGCCGGTGCCAGGCGCATCAGGTCATCGTTGGTCAGCGCATCGACAATGGCCACGCCCACGCCCTGTTGTCGCAAGGCTTCAATGCGTTGCCGAATGGCGACCTCTCCCTGGGCCACAGTTTTGTAGTCGATCAACCCGACCTTGCGATTGCACTGCGACTGCAACACGCGCACCAGGTTCGGGTCCGTCATGGGCGTCAGTGGATGGTTCTGCATACCGCTTTCATTGAGCAGCACATTGCCCACAAAGAGGTAGCCATTCACCACGGATCGGTTGTTGTCGGGGAACGCGGGGGTGGCGATGGTGAAGTCGCTGTGGTCCTTGTCTGCCAGTGCATCCATCAACGCTTCGGTTACGGGGCCAATGTTGCCTTCTGCTGTACTGTCAAAAGTTGAGCAATACTTGAAGTAAATCTGCTGCACGCCTTGGCGCTGCAACCAGCGCAATGCAGCAATTGACTGCGCGATGGCGTCAGACTTTTGAATGGTTCGTGACTTGAGTGCCACCACCACGGCATCGGCATCCGCACTCAAATCTGCGTCTGGCACACCAATCGCCTGCACCACCTGCATGCCGGAGCGCACCAGGTTATTAGCAAGATCGGTTGCGCCGGTAAAGTCGTCGGCAATACATCCTAATACAGGTTTCTTCATTTTTTGGCAGGCAGTTGAATGCCGGGAAATATTTTGATCACGGCACTGTCGTCTTCTGCAGCGTAGCCCGCAGTAGAGGCTTGCATAAACATCTGGTGTGCGGTGCTTGACAAGGGAAGGGGGAACTTGCTTGCCCTGGCAACATCCAGAACCAGGCCCAGATCTTTAACAAATATATCTACCGCAGAAAGTGGGCTGTAGTCCGCAGCGAGCACATGCGCCATGCGGTTTTCAAACATCCAGCTGTTACCCGCACTATGGGTGATTACCTCGTAGAGTTTTTCAGGGTCCACCCCTTCGCGCAAGCCCAACGCCATGGCTTCAGCGGCAGCTGCAATATGCACCCCAGCCAGCAACTGATTGATGATCTTGACCTTGCTCCCGGCACCGGCCTTGTCGCCCAAGCGGTAGACGTTTTGGGACATGGCGTCCAACACGGATTGCGCGATGGCATAGGCCTGCGGATGTCCGGCCGTCATCATCGTGATGTTGCCTGCCGCAGCCTTGGCGGCACCCCCGGATATCGGTGCATCCAAATAGTAAATCTCGCGCTCGTTGTTGCCGGGAGAACCGATGCCGGAGTACATGCCCGCCATCAAATTATTCA
>JBBAPY010000181.1:0-6486 GCA_040400635.1 Rhodoferax sp. | reverse complement strand
GCAGCTGCGCAGCCTGCTCGCGCGAGCCGCTGCCGGCACCCCGGTTCATACGGCCGGTCAGCCCCAATCCCCCGTGGTCTATGAGGCCGACTCGTAATTGTGGACAATCGGGGGGTGCACATCGCAAGGTATAACAATGAAATTTTCAATGCCAACGCTTAGTTTTGTCGAAATGTTAGGGCGCTTGCGCGGCATGTTCAATCTCAATGACAGCCGCTGGGGTCGCGCAGATGAAGCCAAATCCCCTGCAGCTAGCACGCCGGATGCGCCCGCCACCCCCCAGGAACCTTCGCCTTCCGGTCGTCCCGATGTCAAACCGGATAGCCGGCCCGATACGCCTCCTCCTAACAACCCCGTAAATGACCGCCCAAGCGCCGGTCAACGCCCGAACACCAATGGCGGTCCGCCTGATTTAGATGAGCTGTGGCGCGATTTCAACCGTAAATTGAACGGCTGGATGGGTGGTGGCAAGCGCGGCGGGGGCGGCGTACGGGGCACTGGCAGCCCCCTGCCACCGGATTTCAAGAATGTCCAGATCGGTGGCGGGCTGATCGCTGCGGTGCTGCTCTTGATTTGGCTGGCGACCGGTTTTTTCATTGTGCAGGAAGGGCAGCAGGCGGTCATTACGCAGTTTGGCCGCTATAAATCTACGGTCAATGCGGGTTTCAACTGGCGGCTGCCTTACCCGATTCAACGCCATGAATTGGTATTCGTCACCCAAATCCGCTCGGTGGATGTGGGTCGGGACAACGTACTGAAGGCCACTGGCTTGCGCGAGTCGGCCATGCTGACCCAGGACGAGAATATTTTGGACATCAAGTTTGCCGTGCAATACCGCCTGAGTGATGCGCGTGCCTTTTTGTTTGAAAGCAAAAACCCTACGGACGCGGTGGTGCAAGCGGCAGAGACATCGGTGCGTGAAGTCCTGGGTAAGATGAAAATGGACGCGGCCTTGTCCGAGGAGCGAGACCAAATTGCCCCCCGTGTGCGCGCCATGATGCAAGACATTCTGGATCGCTACAACGTGGGTATTGAAGTAGTCGCCATCAACCTGCAACAAGGTGGGGTGCGACCGCCTGAGCAGGTGCAGGCCTCATTTGACGATGTGCTAAAGGCGGGCCAGGAGCGCGAACGTGCAAAGAACGAGGCGCAAGCCTATGCCAACGATGTGATACCGCGTGCGGTGGGATCGGCGGCCCGTTTGAAGGAAGAAGCGGACGCCTACAAGGCACGTGTCGTAGCCCAGGCCCAAGGTGATGCACAGCGTTTCCGCTCGGTGTTTAACGAATACCAAAAAGCGCCTCAAGTTACCCGAGACCGCATGTATTTAGACGCCATGCAACAAATCTATACCAATGTCACCAAAGTGTTAGTCGATACCCGTCAGGGTGCTGCTTTATTGAACCTGCCACTTGAAAAGATTCTGCAAATGAACGCGGCAACGGATCCCTTGGCATTGCCCGCGGCTGGTGCCAATCCCGCGCCGGCGCCCTCAACCCCCTTGCCCGCAGCCAACGCGGTGGACCCCCGCAGCCGCGAAGCGGCGCGCACCCGTGAGCGCGATGTGCGCTAGGAGAACAGCATGAACCGCATTGGATTTATTGTTTCTAGTTTGTTGGTGGTTCTAGCACTGGCCAGTTCGACCTTGTTTGTCGTGGACCAACGCCAGTTTGGTGTGGTCTATGCGCTAGGCCAAATTAAGGAAGTTATTACCGAGCCGGGTTTGAACTGGAAGCTGCCACCGCCTTTTCAGAATGTGTCGTATATCGATAAGCGTTTGCTCACGCTGGACAGCAGCGATACCGAGCCTATGCTGACGGCGGAAAAGCAGCGCGTGGTGATCGACTGGTATGTGCGCTGGCGTATTTCCGAGCCCAGCGAATACATCCGCAACGTGGGCCTCAATGAAGCGGCTGGTGCCAATCAACTCAACCGCGTGGTGCGCAACGCCTTCCAGGAAGAGATCAATAAGCGCACCGTGAAGGAATTGCTCTCGCTCAAGCGCGAGGCCCTGATGTCCGACGTCAAGCGTGAAGTACTGGAAAAGGTTAAGGGCGCCAAGCCCTGGGGCGTTGACGTGGTGGACGTGCGGATAACCCGCGTCGACTATGTGGAGGCCATTACCGAGTCGGTTTATCGCCGTATGGAAGCAGAACGCAAACGGGTCGCCAACGAATTGCGGTCCACCGGTGCAGCCGAGGGTGAAAAAATCCGCGCCGACGCCGACCGCCAGCGCGAGGTGACGATTGCCAATGCCTACCGTGACGCCCAAAAAATCAAAGGCGAGGGCGATGCGGAGGCCGCCCGTATTTATGCCGAAGCCTTTAACCGCGACCCCCAGTTCGCCCAGTTTTACCGTAGCCTAGAGGCTTACAAGAACAGTTTCGCTAACAAGAGTGACGTCATGGTGCTGGACCCTTCGTCCAGCGAATTCTTCAAAGTCTTCCGCAACGGCGGCTCAGGTTCGGCGCCGGTCAAAAAATAAGCCGCGGCGTACTCGCGATTCCCGCTTCCTACCGGGGTGGGACTCGTGTTTGGCCGGTAAAATCGCGTTTTTAACAGCATCCCTATTTATCCATGTCCGCTTGGGTCCTTCCGGATCACATTGCCGATGTGCTGCCTTCTGAGGCGCGCCACATCGAGGAAATCCGTAGAAATTTGCTGGATATGGCCCGTTGCTATGGCTACGAACTGGTCATGCCGCCGCTGTTGGAGCACCTGGAGTCCTTGCTCACCGGAACCGGCGAATCGCTGGATTTGCAAACTTTCAAGTTGGTGGACCAAATTTCTGGTCGGATGCTCGGCCTGCGCGCTGACAGTACACCGCAAGTGGCACGCATTGATGCCCATTTACTCAATCGCCAGGGTGTAGCCCGCCTGTGCTACTGCGGCCCGGTGTTGCACACCCGCCCGGCGGCACCCCATGCCACCCGCGAACCCTTGCAATTAGGGGCGGAAATTTATGGGCACCAAGGTTTGGAAGCGGATCTGGAAATCCTGACGCTGGCGCTCGATAGTCTGCGCGCGGCCAAGCTGCAAGACTTCATGGTGGACTTGGCCGATGTACGCATCGTCAACAGCCTTGTATCTCTGGCCGCCCTTAGCCCGGCAGAAACCACGGAAATACAAGCGGCCCTAGCCGCCAAAGATGCGGCGGCTATTGCTCGCATCGCACGCCACTCGGATGTCGCGGTGCGGCTCGGTTTGCAAAATTTGACGCGTTGCTACGGCGATGCGCAGGTACTCTCGCAGGCCCGCACCCTGTTGCCCGATCTGCCAGCGATTTCCCAAGCCTTGGACGAACTTCAATGGCTGGCCGGCCACCTGGAAGATACACCGGTTTCATTTGATCTGGCGGATTTGCGTGGCTACGCCTATTACAGCGGTGCGCGCTTTGCGGTTTATGCCCAAGGCGCACCCGATGCTCTGCTGCGCGGTGGCAGGTACGACGCGGCGGGCTCGGTGTTCGGGCGTGAGCGGCCTGCCGTGGGGTTTAGCCTGGACATCAAATCGCTGGTGGGTGTCGTTAGCGGGCCGCCCTTGCGCGCGGCCATACGTGCGCCCTGGGGTGAAGACAAAGGCTTGCGCAGTGCTATCGCGAAACTGCGCAGTGCCGGCGAGACGGTGGTTTGTGTTTTACCTGGCCACGAAAGTGAAATTGACGAGTTCCATTGTGACCGTATGTTGGTAGCGCAGGGTTCTGGTTGGCACCTTATTCCTGTTTAAAAAAGTAGATTTATGAATACAAGTGCAGGCCGAAATGTAGTGGTTGTTGGAACCCAGTGGGGCGACGAGGGCAAAGGTAAACTAGTTGACTGGCTTACGGAGAGTGCCCAGGGCGTGGTGCGCTTTCAAGGCGGGCATAACGCCGGCCATACCCTGGTGATCCATGGCGTGAAAACCGCTTTGCACCTTATCCCCAGCGGCATCATGCGTGCTGGCGTGAAGTGCTACATAGGCAACGGCGTGGTCTTATCGCCTGCCAAATTATTCGAAGAAATTGAAGGACTGGAAAAAGTCGGCGTCGATGTGCGTTCGCGCTTGCGCATCAGTGAAGCATGTCCGCTGATACTGCCCTTCCACGCGGCGCTTGACGTGGCCCGCGAGGCCGCCCGTGAAAAAGGCGGCAATGAAAAAATTGGTACCACCGGGCGCGGCATCGGCCCGGCCTACGAAGACAAAATAGCACGACGCGCCTTGCGCGTGCAGGATATGAAATTCCCGCAGCGGTTTGCCGACAAGCTGCGCGATTTACTGGCTTTGCACAACCATGTGCTGACCAGTTTTTTGGGTTCCAAAGCCTTTGATTTCGGGCCCGCACTGGCGCCCTACATGTTGGATGGCGAAGTATTGTTCGAGCCAGTCTATGCGCAGGCCATGGCACATGCCAAACTGCTCATCCCTATGATGGCCGATGTTTCCCGCGAACTCAATGACGCCCACCAAGCCGGCGCCAATTTATTGTTTGAAGGCGCGCAGGGTACTTTGCTCGATGTCGACCACGGCACCTATCCCTTTGTCACCTCCAGCAATTGCGTCGCCGGCAACGCCTCTGCGGGTGCCGGTGTCGGGCCCGGGATGCTGCATTACATCCTGGGCATTACCAAAGCCTATTGCACCCGCGTGGGCAGCGGCCCGTTCCCCACCGAACTGCAATGGGAGATACCGGGCACGCCGGGTTACCACATGAGCACCGTGGGAGCCGAAAAAGGTGTGACTACCGGGCGCTCGCGCCGCTGCGGTTGGTTTGATGCTGCTTTGCTCAAGCGCTCGGCACAGGTGAACGGCCTGAGCGGTTTGTGTATTACCAAGCTCGATGTGTTGGACGGCTTGAGCGAGCTCAAGCTTTGCACCGGCTATATGCTCGATGGCGTGCTCACCGATATATTACCCATGGGCGCCGACGAAATTGCACGCTGCGAACCGGTGTACGAAACTATGCCCGGGTGGACGCAAAGCACGGTGGGCGTCACCGACTACCAAAAATTGCCGTCTGAGGCGCGCCTTTATTTGGAGCGTATCGCGCAATTGACCGGTGTACCTATCGATATGGTGTCCACCAGTCCGGATCGGGATCACACCATTTTGATGCGTAACCCTTATCAGGCGCGATGAAGTTGGCAAACGCTAAGTCTTCTATTTGTGTGGCAGTAGCGGTGCAAACTGCGCAATCGTATTGACTAAGGAGCTGGGTATGTTGACGGAAGACGGTAAGCATTTGTATGTGAGCTATGACGAGTACCACAATCTGATCGAAAAGCTCGCGATCAAGGTATTTCAGTCCGGATGGGAGTTCGATACTATTTTGTGCCTGGCACGCGGCGGCATGCGGCCGGGCGACATATTGTCCAGGGTATTTGACAAGCCGCTGGCCATCATGTCCACCAGTTCTTATCGCTCAGATGCCGGTACGGTACAAGGCCACTTGGACATTGCCCGCTTCATCACCACACCCAAGGGGGAGATCGCCGGCAAGGTCTTGTTGGTAGACGATCTTGCCGATTCGGGTCATACGCTTAAAGCAGTGATCCACCAATTAAAAAACAATTACGCGCCCATTACCGAGCTGCGTAGCGCGGTGATCTGGACCAAAGCCTTGTCCACGTTTACGCCCGACTATTCTGTAGAGTTTTTGCCGACCAACCCTTGGATCCATCAGCCCTTTGAGAGCTATGACGCCATGCGTCCTGCGCAGCTGATCCAAAAATGGAGCGTTTAGCCGAGTAAAGCGAATGAAGCACACGAGCACGACGCTGAACCACCATCCTTACGAACCGCCGGGCGGTTTTGAGGCGCCCGCCGTAGGCATTTTTAAAGCTTCCACGGTATTTTTTCCTTCCGTGGCGGCTATGCGTAGTCGCCAGTGGAAAGACAAAACGGCTTATACCTACGGCCTGCATGGCACGCCCACCACCTACACATTGGAAGAGCGGCTTTGCAGTTTGGAGGGGGCTGCGCAATGCGTCCTAACGCCAAGCGGCCTTTCGGCGATTGCTTTGGTAGCCTTGGCCTTGTTGCAATCGGGTGACGAGGTATTGCTGCCAGACAATTGCTACGAGCCCAACAAAACACTGGTGGAGGGGGAGTTTGTGGGCTGGGGCGTACGCCACCGTTTTTACAACCCCATGGACCCGCAGGACTTGCAGTCCAAGCTCTCTGACGCCACGCGGCTGGTGTGGCTGGAAGCGCCGGGCTCGGTCACCCTGGAGTTTCCGGACCTTGCGCAGCTGACCCGTATCTGTAAGCAGCATGGGGCGTTGGTGGCCCTGGACAATACTTGGGGCGCCGGCATTGCTTTTTCCCCCTTTGACCTGACCCCGGGCAGCCCTTGCGCGGTGGATATTTCTATCCAGGCGCTGACCAAATACCCCAGCGGTGGCGGCGATGTGTTGATGGGTAGCGTGAGCACGCTGGATGCGGATTTGCATATGCGCATCAAGCTGTGCCATATGCGTATGGGCTTGAACGTGGGTGCCAATGATGCCG
>JBBAPY010000180.1:0-6565 GCA_040400635.1 Rhodoferax sp. | reverse complement strand
GGGTATATTTGCCTCGGCAAACAGCCCCATAACCCGCCGATCTCCAGTGACACTGGGAATCGGCCCGCTACCGCCGACCTCATCACCGGTTTCAAGAATTGGGTAGGAAATTTGAGCCAGATCTTCTTTTCGGAAGGAGGCGCCAAGTGCCACGGCCACATTCCCGGCCTCCCATTGCGCAATGTCCCTTGAAACCTTGAAATCTAATTCCGTCGACCTGGACACTGCTGATTGTTCGGGCCCCGTCAACAATGCTCCATTGAGCGCGGCCAGGCTGGTTGAATCTTGGGGACCGAAAACATTGATCGCGCCGGACGCTACCAAAGGCGTCAGCTTGGCGTAGCTAAATTTACCCGGGCCGAACGATATCACTCCCTTGTTTTCAGAGTAGGTTAAGGCCGTGTCGTAATCCCATCCCGCAGCAAACCCTTTTAAACCCACCAAAACGCGTTGATTTGTTGTCTCTGTCAGATCTGTGCGCCCTCCACCCGCTACGGTTCGCCAAGTTCCAGAAAGCGTACCTGTAGGAGTGACGGTAATGTCGTTCGCTAAAACCGTCCCAGATGGCAGGGTGCTGCCATTTGCCAGCTTGTAGGTGCTTGTGGTCGTATAGCCTTTCGGGATAACGATTGCGCTTGGATAGAACCGCCCCGTCGTCGGGTAAACCATATTCAGTGTGTAAGGTGCTGGAGAATAGGACGCTACCAAATTGTCTTTGGTGTAGGCATATTCCGCGTACAAGGACTGGTCCTTATTCAGGGTCATTTCTCCGCGGGCCACAAGGTTGTCATGCATGGCCTTTGGGATCAGATCAATAAATTGCACGTAATCGGTTCCACATCCCTTGGCACTATTGACCACCAATGCGAAGTCTGGGCTATTGCAACCGGTGTATCGGAGCGGATTTACACCGACGTAACTGTTGCCAAGGGTATCCTTGAAATTTAAATTTGGTATGCCATTGCGAGGTGACGACTTGTTAATTCCAAGGCTCGGCACTACGGCAGAATTTGCAAATGGCCTGTCCTTTGCTTTCAGAACGTCATCCTCCTCATGGTTCACGCTAATCATCACGTTATAGCCTTGGTCCTGTAAATTCCCAAAACCAGCCAAAAAATTGACATTTCGCACGTCCCCGCCGCCTTGCTGTGATTTGGATGCGCCGGCAGAGACCTCCACTCCTTCGTAATCCTTACGTAATATGAAATTTATAACGCCAGCCACTGCATCAGCACCGTATACCGCAGACGCACCATCTCTAACCACTTCAACTCTTTCGACAGCAGATAGGGGGATGGAGTTCAGGTCAACAGGTGAATTTCCAAAAGCATAGTTCGCAACACGTCGGCCGTTCAGCAGCACCAGGGTGTATTTGGAACCAAGCCCACGAAGGTTGGCGGTAGATGCATTACCCGTGGAGCCGACATTGCTGGCAACAACGGTGCCACCAAACACAGAAGGGATCAACCCAACCAAATCCTGTGCCGTCGTTGCGCCAGACCGAGCGATATCCTCACGCGAAATGATCGATACAGGCAAAGATGTCTCGGCATCAACACGCTTAATTGATGATCCCGTTACTTCCACCCTTTGCAAGGCGTCGCTCGCAGACTGGGCCTGTGCCCCAGCACCGAGCAGCGCGGCAATGGCGTAGCAAGTGGCTGTGAGAGGGTAAAACTTCAAGATTGAGTTTGTGTTAGACATCAAGTTCTCCAGTAATAACATTTACCTTTTACTTTACAGGGTATTGTCACTAAATTTACACATTCAGTTGATTTTTTTCACTTTTTCGTAAAAACCCGTTCTTAGATGGCCTTTGCTTCCAAGCCCCTCCTAGTTTCATAAGTTGGACACTGGAAGATTTAAACCTCTTACCAAGTAATAAGCCCGGTAGAAATAAAGTCGGGCGACATTGCCCGATTTGCAAAGCGCGTAACTTCGGAGGTCAATCCCGCAGGCCTGAGAGCGGAAGCGAAGCGGTGGTTTACCGTAGAAAAGGCATGGGATTACCGCTCGAAGCCCAAAGAAGGACTAAAAAAGCCTTGATGCTTTGACCTCAATGGTCAAACGGGTCCAGGGTAAGGCCTAGCCCACCGTCACCTTGGCTGTTCCCGCTTGCGCCTGGACAATCGTCCCGATGGAATACACCGTTTCCCCGGCGTCGCGCAGGGTTTGGGCGCAGGCGGCGGCATGCGCAGCGGCTACCACCACCACCATGCCGATGCCGTTGTTAAAGGTGCGGTTCATCTCCATATCGTCAATGCCGGCGGTCGCTTGCAGCCAGGCAAATAACTCGGTCTGCGGCCAGCTGCCTTTTACCAGCTGGGCCGCGCAGTCCTCAGGCAGCACGCGCGGGATGTTTTCCAGCAAGCCGCCGCCGGTAATGTGCGCCAGCGCCTTGATCGGGTGCGCCGCCAGCGCAGCCAACACGTTTTTCACGTAGAGCCGGGTCGGCTCCATCAAGGCTTGTTTGAACGGCTTGCCATCGAGCGTGGCAGGCAATTGTCCAGCCGCCCGCTCAATGCATTTGCGTACCAGGCTAAAACCATTGGAATGCACACCGCTGGAGGCCAGGCCCAGCACGATATCGCCGGGCTTGACATCGGCGCCGCTCAGGATTTTGGATTTTTCTACCGCACCCACCGCAAAACCGGCCAGGTCGTATTCGCCCGCGGGGTACATGCCCGGCATTTCGGCGGTTTCGCCGCCTATCAGGGCGCAGCCCGACAGCTCGCAGCCCTTGGCAATGCCGCCAATCACAGCTGCCGCCGTGTCCACATCCAACTTGCCGCAGGCAAAATAGTCCAGAAAAAACAGGGGTTCGGCGCCTTGCACCAGGACATCGTTCACGCTCATGGCCACCAGGTCGATGCCCACGGTGTCGTGCATATTCCATTCAAAAGCCAGTTTCAGCTTGGTGCCTACGCCGTCGGTGCCGCTAACCAGCACCGGCTCTTTATAGCGCTTTGGCACCTCAAACAAGGCGCCAAAGCCGCCGATGCCGGCCAGCACGCCCTCGCGCATGGTTTTGCGCGCCAGCGGCTTGATGCGCTCGATCAGGGCATCGCCCGCGTCGATGTCCACACCTGCCGATTTATAGGACAAAGGGCTGGCGGCGGGTGGGGGCGAATGGTTCATGGAAGGAGCGCGGCTGGGGCAGGCGAGCCTGCGAGGGGGGAATCGGGGCCTGCCCGATAGAATCAACCTTCGATTTTACGGGCTTAGCCCAGCCCCCTTTTGGAGAAACGTTGACGGACTCCCAAAAAAGCGCCGCCGCCTGGGCTGCGATCGTTGCCTTGTGCGTGCTGACCTTGTGGCTGCTGGCGCCAGTGCTTGCGCCTTTCGCTGTCGCCGCGGTACTAGCCTATGCGCTCACTCCCTTAGTGGACTGGCTCGCATTGCGCTTTCGTGGCGCGTTGCCCCGCGTGCTGGCGGTGGTGCTGGTGGAATTGGGGGTGTTGGTACTGCTCGTGGGCTTGGTGCTGCTGTTGGTGCCGATTTTGGTCCAAGAGATACCGCTTATGCGCGAGCAACTGCCCGGTTTTCTGGAGCAGCTCAACGCCGCCGTGCAGCCCACGCTGCGCAAACTCGGCCTGCATTTCAGCCTGGAGCCCGCGGGTATCAAAGCCTTTGTCATGACCTACCTGAACGCCAATGTGGAAGACGCCATGGGCTCGGTCCTGTCCTCGCTCAAGCTTGGTGGCAGCGCCGCTTTGGCTGTGGCCGGCAATTTGGTGCTCATCCCGGTGGTCTTGTTTTATCTCCTCATGGACTGGGAGCGCTTCATGACGGGGTTGCGTACGCTGATTCCGCCGCGCTACCGCGAACGCACCCAAAGCTTTTTGATCGATGCCGACCAGGTGTTGGGCGAATACCTGCGGGGGCAACTGGTGGTGATGGGCGTGCTGGCGGTGTATTACAGCGTGGGCCTGGCTTTGTTCGGTCTGGATCTGGCGCTGCCTCTAGGCACGTTTACGGGTCTGGCGGTATTCGTGCCTTACCTAGGCTTTGGATTAGGCATGGTGCTGGCATTGCTGGCCGCACTGCTGGAGTTCTCGGCCACTGCCGGACCCTCCTATGCCCTGACCATGGTGGCCGTAGTCTTTGGCCTGGGCCAGTTGCTGGAGAGCTTTTTCCTGACGCCGCGCCTGGTGGGCGAGCGCATTGGCCTGCACCCGCTGGCCGTCATCTTCGCGCTGATGGCTTTTGGGCAGCTCTTCGGCTTTGTGGGTATTTTGGTGGCCCTGCCGGCCAGTGCGGTGCTGCTGGTGGCCATACGCCGTCTGCGCAGTAGCTACATGGCCAGTGGCCTCTACCAGCGCTAGGCGATGGTGATGCGGCAAATCGCGCTCGATATCGCCATGCCCGGCCCGGCGACGCTGGACAATTTCTTCCCGGGCCCCAATAGCGCCGTGCATGCGCACTTGCAGCACCTGGTGCAGGGCCAGCATGTCACCGATGCTCTGGCCGTGCCTACTTATCTGTGGGGCCCTGAAGGCAGCGGCAAGACCCATTTGCTGCGCGCGGCAGAAGAAGGCCTGCGCGCGCGCGGCGCCAGTGCCGGTTGCATGGATGCATCCGGGGCCGCGCTACCAGAATTCGACGAATCCTGGGCCATGGTGCTGATGGACGATGTGCATCTGTATTCCGCCGAGCAGCAGCACACCGCGTTTCAATGGTTTGTACAGGCGCACAGCCTGCAACGCCCGGTGCTGGCCGCGGGCAGCAGCGCACCGGCCGATTTGCTTTTGCGCGAAGACCTGCGCACCCGCCTGGGCTGGGGCCATATATTTGTCTTGCAGCCCCTGGGCGAGGCGCACAGCCGCGCGGTGTTGCGCCAAGCGGCCGATGCGCGTGGCCTCTTCCTGAGCGACGAGGTGATGGACTACACCTTGCGCCGCTTCAGCCGTGACCTGGGCAGCTTGCTGGCCCTGCTCGACGAGCTGGACCGTTACGCGCTGCAAACCCGGCGCGCTATCACCATTCCGCTGATCCGCTCGATGTTGGAGAACACATGAGTTTGCCCAAGTTGGCCCTGTTTGACCTGGACCACACGCTGATTCCCTTTGATTCCGATTACAGCTGGGGCCAGTTCACCGCGCGCCTGGGTTGGACTGACTCTGCGGAGTTCGCACGGCGCAACGATGCGTTTTACGCCCAGTACAAGGCTGGCACTATGGACATTTTTGAATACGCCCGTTTTGCCACCGCCGCTTTCGTGCAGCGCGGGGAAGAGGCCGCCCGACAAGCGCATGCGCGTTATATGGACGAAGTCGTCAAGCCCGGCCTCTTGCCGCAGGCTTTTGAGCTGGTACGCCAGCACAAAGCCGAAGGCGCCACCGTGATCGTGGTGACGGCCACCAATGAATTTGTCACCCGCCCGATTGCCGCCGCCCTGGGCGCCGACGAATTGATGGCCGTCGATTTGCAGCGCGACACCGCGCCCGGTGGCAGTGGCTGGTTTACCGGCGAAGTGCGCGGCATACCCAGCTTTCGCGAGGGCAAAGTGACGCGGGTAGAGGCCTGGCTGGCGGCCCGCAATCTGGGCTGGCAGGACGTGCACAGCACTTTTTACTCGGACTCTATCAATGACCTACCGCTCTTGGAAAAAGCCAATGTGCCGGTAGCCACCAACCCGGACGAACCGCTGCGCGCGATTGCCCAGGCGCGCGGATGGCGCATACTCGAACTCTTCGCCTGAAGGCGACGCGCTGCACGACCGCATACGCAGGCCCCGGCGCAACCGTAGTTTTTATGATCAAAAAATTTATCACCAACTTGTTGGCCAAGGCCACCGGCAGCAGCAGTACCGACGGCAGACCCTCGCTGGGTAAACGCGTGGACGTGCCGGCGAAAACCCACGGCATCGACCCCACCCTGGTGGATGAGCGCGCTGCCAATGTGGTGCGCACTTTGCAGGACGCTGGTTTTGTCGCCTATGTGGTGGGCGGCGCGGTGCGCGATCTGCTGCTGGGCCTGCGCCCTAAAGACTTTGACGTCGCTACCGACGCCACGCCCGAGCAGGTGAAGTCCCTCTTTCGCCGCGCTTTCATCATCGGGCGGCGTTTTCGCATCGTCCACGTGGTCTATGGCCGGGGCCGCGAGCATGAAGTGATTGAAGTCTCTACCTTCCGCGCCTACCTGGACAACGCCGCCGCGGAACAAGTCGCGGGCAACGAGAAAACCAGCAAGAGCGAACTGGCGGGCATGAAGCACGCTTACTCGACCGGCCTGGAATTCACCGGGGAAGAAACCCGCATCAGCGGCTACACCGTCAGCCCGAATACCAACCCCACCTGCACCGTGGCCAAAGGCAGCCTGGGCGGCCAGTGCACATCCTTGAGCAACCCGACACCGGACGACGCCTGGACAGGCAGCGCCAAACGCAATTACCTGGGCACCAACACCAAGGCCACCAGCCGCGCGGCCTATGTGTTCGACACCATCGAACTGGACCCCAAATGGCTGCTGAACGTCGGCTTGCGCTACGACACCTTCGACACCGTGGCCAACACCAACGCCGCTGCCGGGCGTTATTCATATCGAGCTGGATGTTTATCCTGAT
>JBBAPY010000179.1:0-6578 GCA_040400635.1 Rhodoferax sp. | reverse complement strand
AAAGACATAGAAAAATCTATGACGAGTAGTATAGTCGGACTTTACTACTTTTTTCCTCTTAAATCACTTTAACTTTACGTTGCAAGTGCTTGAATTTAAAAAGAAATTTCTCAACTTTTTTGACACAAAAAATTCGGCAATTAAGCAGTGTGAATGCAGTGCTCTACCCCTGAGCTAATCGCCCTGAAACCTGTTCAGGAAAGCCCGCAATTATACGGTTGATTCTGCGCGTGCCCAGACCGTCTTCCCGGCGCTGGCCTTGTCTATTTCAGCTAGCACCTTGGCATGGGCTTGCAATTCCTGCTCGTTCGCCACCAAAACCGGTATGACCAGAGTAGAAAAATCGACCAAGCTGCCCGCCGCCTGCGCGCTGATATCGCTGCGGCTATCCATCAGCAAAGCATCCTGCCCGCGTGTCATGTTGATATACACCTCGGCCAGCAACTCGGCGTCTAGTAAAGCCCCGTGCAACTGGCGACCACTGTTGTCCACTTCCAGTCGTGCACACAGTGCGTCAAGGCTGTTACGTTTGCCGGGAAACATTTCTTTGGCCATGAGCAAGGTATCTATCACCCCACCGACGCAGGTATGCAGCGGTGGTTTAGCCAGCAAAGACAATTCGCGGTTCAAAAAACCGATGTCAAACGGGGCATTGTGGATGATGAGTTCGGCGCCCTCAATAAAAGCAAGTACCTCATCGACCACTTGGACAAACTTGGGTTTGTCGCGCAAAAACTCGTTACTGATGCCGTGCACACGCAAGGCCTCTTCATGGCTGTCGCGCTCGGGGTTGACGTAGAGGTGCAGCTTGTTGCCGGTGAGCTTACGATTAACCAATTCCACACAACCGATTTCAATGACGCGGTCGCCCTGCTCGACAAAGAGGCCCGTAGTTTCGGTGTCTAAAAATACCTGGCGCATGGCTTAGTGGTTTTCTTTGGCGTGGTTGATTGAGTATTTGGGAATTTCCACCACCAGGTCTTTGTTGCTCACGATGGCTTGGCAAGACAGGCGGGAATTGGGCTCCAGGCCCCAGGCGCGGTCTAGCAAGTCTTCTTCGGTTTCTTCGGCTTCATTGAGCGAGGCCAGTCCTTCGCGCACGATGACGTGGCAGGTAGTGCAGGCGCAGCTCATATCGCAGGCGTGCTCGATGGCAATGCCGTTCTCCAGCAAGGCCTCGCAAATCGTGGTGCCTGCGGCAGCGCGCACCTGGGCGCCTGCCGGGCAGTATTCGGTATGGGGCAGTATGTGAATGATGGGCATAGCCGTGGGGGGTTCAGGTTTTAAAGCTGTCTTGCAGCGAGTCCAATGTATGGCCGGACAAGGCCTGGGCAATGCCCCGGTTCATGCGCTGGGCGGCAAAGGCTTCGGTTACTTGCGCCAGTATTTTGCTGTCGGCCTCTATCAGCGCGGCTTCGTCGCCCTGCGCAGAGGTCTGCAAGGCCGCGATGGCTGTATCTACGGCAGCGCGCTCCTTGGGGCTGAGCAAATCACCATCGGCCTGCAGAGCACTTTGCGTGGCCAGCACCAGGCGCTGCGCATCCACACGCGCTTCGACCAGCGCCCGGGCCCGCATATCTACTTGCGCGGTGCTGAAACTTTCTTGCAGCATGCGGGCGATTTGCTCGTCACTCAAACCGTAGGAGGGTTTGACATCAATTTGCGCCTCGACGCCACTGACTTGCTCGCGGGCACCCACATGCAGCAGGCCGTCGGCGTCGACAGTGAAGGTGACGCGGATGCGAGCCGCGCCGGCCACCATGGGCGGGATACCGCGCAGTTCAAAGCGGGCCAGGCTGCGGCAGTCGGCTACCAAATCGCGCTCGCCCTGAACCACATGCAGCGCCAGTGCGGTCTGCCCGTCCTGGTAGGTGGTGAAGTCTTGCGCCATGGCTGTAGGAATCGTCTGGTTGCGCGGCACGATGCGCTCGACCAGACCACCCATGGTCTCTATGCCCAGGGACAAGGGAATCACATCGAGCAGTAACAAATTACCCGCCGGGTTATTCCCGGCCAATTGGTTGGCCTGGATGGCAGCGCCTAGGGCCACGACTTCGTCAGGGTTCAGGTTGGTCAGCGGCACTTGGCCTAAAAAATCTGCCACCGCTGCACGCACCTGGGGCATTCGCGTGGAGCCGCCCACCAAAACCACGCCCTGGATGTCCGCAGTCTGCAAGCGCGCATCGCGCAGGGCTTTGCGTACGGCCTGCAGGGTGCGCGCGGTCAGTTGCTGCGTGACGGCCTCGAATTGGGAGCGGTTGATCGATACATCGATGCGCGCGGTCTCCAGGCTAATTTCTACAGGCGCAATGTCTTCATCGGACAAAGCCTCTTTGCAAGCGCGGGCGGCCTGTAGTAACAAAGCCTGATCCTCCAATCCCTGCAATGACACGCCGGACTGGAGCAATATCGCATCGGCTAATGCGCGGTCGTAATCATCACCGCCCAAGGCGGAATCACCCCCGGTAGCCAGCACCTCAAATACTCCGGCGGACAAACGCAATACAGAAATATCAAAGGTGCCGCCACCTAAGTCGTAGACCGCGTAAACGCCTTCGCTGGCATTGTCCAAACCATAGGCGATTGCGGCAGCGGTGGGTTCATTGATCAGCCGCAAAACATTGAGGCCGGCCAGTTGCGCCGCGTCTTTGGTGGCTTGGCGCTGCGCGTCGTCAAAATAGGCCGGCACGGTGATCACCGCGCCAAAAATATCCTCGTTAAAACTGTCTTCGGCGCGGAAACGCAGGGTCGCCAAAATCTCCGCACTCACTTCCACCGGGCTTTTCTCCCCGGCAATCGTGCGCACCTTGACCATACCCGGCGCATCGACCAAGGCATAAGGCAGGCGCGCTGCATCGACGATGTCCGCCAAGCCCCGCCCCATCAAGCGCTTGACCGATGCAATCGTATTGCCAGGGTCTGCGCTTTGCTGCTGCAAGGCCTCGCGCCCAATCTGGCGGCGCTGCGCGTCCAGGTAGCGCACCACGCTGGGCAGCAATACCGCGCCAGACGCATCGGGCAGGCATTCGGCCACCCCGTTACGCACCGCAGCCACCAGCGAATGGGTGGTACCCAGGTCGATGCCGACCGCAATACGCCGCTCGTGCGGATTGGGCGATTGGCCCGGTTCGGAAATTTGCAGCAATGCCATAAAAAAATCAGCTCAGCGCGTCAAAGCGCGCGTCCAGGTCGTGTCGGAATTTTTCGATAAACATCAGGCTGCGCACCAAGGGCACGGCAGCGGGATAGTCCTGCCGGACATCCAGCGCGTGGGCACACAGCGCCAGCAGTTCGTTTTGGGTCGAGTCTACCGAAGCGGCCAAGGCCTCTAGTTCGGCCAGGCTGCGGGCATCGTCCAGGGCCTCGCGCCATTCAATTTGCTGCATCAAAAATGCGGGTGCCATAGCGGTGTTGCTATGCGCTTGGATAGGCGCGCCCTGCAACTCGCACAAGTAGGCGGCGCGCTGCAAAGGGTTTTTTAAGCGTTGGTAAGCCTCATTGATGCGTACCGACCATTGCATCGCCAGGCGCTGTGCGGCTGCGCCCTGGGCAGCAAACTTATCCGGATGGGCCTGGGCTTGCAAGGTTTTCCAGCGCGCATCCAAGGCGCTGCGCTCTTGCGCAAACTGCTGGGTCAGGCCAAACAGTTCGAAATCATTAGACTGGAGATTCACACCCGGAAGGACTCACCGCAACCGCATTTATCCCGCTCGTTGGGGTTATTGAAGCGAAAACCTTCATTCAATCCCTCGCGCACAAAGTCCAGCTCGGTGCCATCGATATAAGCCAAGCTTTTCGGGTCCACTAGCACTTTAACGCCATGGCCTTCAAACACAATGTCGTCACCACTGAGTTCGTCCACGTATTCCAGCTGGTAGGCCAGGCCCGAGCAACCGGTGGTGCGCACACCCAGGCGCACGCCCACACCCTTGCCCCGCTTGGTCAGGTAGCGGGTCACGTGGCGCGCTGCGGCCTCAGTCAGTGAAACAGACATATCAGTTCAGGTGTTTTTTCTTGTAATCATCGACCGCCGCCTTGATGGCGTCTTCGGCCAGGATGGAGCAGTGGATTTTGACCGGCGGCAAGGCCAGTTCTTGCGCGATTTCGCTGTTTTTGAGGGCTGCCGCTTGGTCCAAGGTTTTGCCCTTGACCCATTCGGTAACCAGAGAGCTTGACGCAATCGCAGAGCCACAGCCATAGGTTTTGAAGCGCGCGTCTTCGATGACCCCGGTCAGCGGGTTGACCTTGATTTGCAGCTTCATCACGTCGCCGCAAGCGGGCGCACCCACCATGCCGGTACCCACCGTGTCATCGCCTTTGTCAAAGCTGCCCACGTTGCGGGGGTTTTCATAGTGGTCCACCACTTTGTCGGAATAAGCCATTGTGTTTACCTCGTCGTATTTAGTTTAGGAGCCGATGTCAGGCGCTTAGTGGGCAGCCCATTGGATAGTGGAAATGTCGATGCCTTCCTGGTACATGTCCCACAAAGGGCTTAGGTCGCGCAACTTGGCAACATGGAATTTAATCGTCTCCACCGCGTAGTCGATTTCAGCCTCGGTGGTCCAGCGGCCAATCGTCATGCGCAAGCTGCTGTGTGCCAACTCATCGCTACGGCCCAGGGCGCGCAGCACATAGCTGGGCTCTAGGCTGGCCGAGGTGCATGCCGAGCCGCTGCTGACCGCCAAGCCTTTGATGCCCATCATCAGCGATTCGCCCTCGACGTAGTTAAAGCTCATATTCAAGTTGTGCGGCACACGCTTGTCCAAGTGGCCGTTGATAAAGACCTGCTCCACGTCTTTGAGGCCCGCCAACATGCGTTCGTGCAAAGCGCGGATGCGGATGTTCTCGCCCGCCATTTCTTCCTTCGCGACGCGGTAGGCCTCACCCATGCCCACGATCTGGTGCGTCGGCAGGGTACCGCTGCGCATGCCGCGCTCATGGCCACCACCGTGCATTTGCGCTTCCAGGCGGATGCGCGGCTTGCGGCGCACAAACAAAGCGCCAATGCCTTTGGGGCCATAGGTTTTGTGCGAGGTCAGGCTCATCAAATCGACCGGCAGCTCGGCGAGATTGAAATCCACCCGGCCGGTCGCCTGCGCGGCATCGACATGAAAGATCACGCCTTTTTCGCGGCAGATCGTGCCGATGGCCTCGATGTCCTGAATCACGCCGATTTCATTGTTTACAAACATCACGCTGGCCAAAATCGTGTCCGGGCGGATGGCGGCTTTGAATACTTCCAGGTTCAGCAAGCCGTCTTCCTGGACGTCCAGGTAAGTAACTTCAAAACCCTGGCGCTCCAGCTCGCGGCAGGTATCGAGCACGGCTTTGTGCTCGGTCTTGACAGTAATCAGATGCTTGCCCTTGGTCTTGTAAAACTGCGCTGCGCCTTTGATGGCCAGGTTGTTGGACTCTGTAGCGCCCGAGGTCCAGACAATTTCACGCGGGTCGGCGCCGATCAGCGCTGCGACCTGGCCGCGAGCATTTTCTACCGCCTCTTCAGCCTCCCAGCCCCAAGCGTGGCTGCGCGAGGCGGGGTTGCCAAAGTGCGCGCGCAACCAGGGCACCATCGCGTCCACCACCCGCTCATCGCAGGGATTGGTGGCGCTGTAGTCCATGTAAATCGGAAAGTGGGGCGTGGAGTCCATAGCGGTCGGTGTTCAATCAATAAAAGGGCTTGGGGCAGGCATGCTGCAGCGCAGGGCGCTTAGCGCAATGCGTCAGATTTTGGAAAAAGCGTTCCCCAATGCAAACACCGAATTGGGGGCATTTATACGCACCGTTTGCGACACAGGAATAGCTGAAATCGCGCGCTTGATACTGGGCTTTTCTTCCACTTGCAAGCCTTTGGCCAATTGGTCGTCCACCAGTTTTTGTAAGGTGACCGAGTTCAAAAAATCGAACATGCGCAGGTTCAGCGAGCTCCACAGATCATGGGTCATGCATCGCGAGCCGTCGGTTTGGCAGTTTTCCTTGCCGCCGCAATGGGTCGCATCGATGGGCTCGTCCACTGAGGTAATGATGTCGGCGACGGTGATGTCCGCCGCGCGCCGCGCCAAGGTGTAGCCGCCGCCCGGACCGCGGGTGGATTCGACCAGTTCGTTGCGGCGCAATTTGCCGAATAACTGCTCTAAATAGGAGAGCGAGATTTGCTGGCGCTGGCTGATCGCCGCCAAAGTGACCGGGCCGCTGGCCTGGCGCAGGCCTAGGTCAATCATGGCGGTGACGGCAAAACGGCCTTTGGTGGTGAGGCGCATGGCGGGCTCCTGAATCGGGTGTTAAGTTGACTAACGGACTCAAGTATAACCAACAACCTACTGATTTGCTCGGGTAAATAGACCGGCCGGTATTTATTTTTGCCTATCAAGCCCGCAGCGGCAGCACCACCACGTTGTCGCGCCCGGCCGCGCAACGCAGGGTCGCATGGCACAAACTGCAGGATGGGAAGCGAACCAGTTTTCCTTTATATGCATATATTTATGC
This sequence comes from Rhodoferax sp., assembly GCA_040400635.1. Taxonomy (GTDB): domain Bacteria; phylum Pseudomonadota; class Gammaproteobacteria; order Burkholderiales; family Burkholderiaceae_C; genus Allorhodoferax. The sequence goes on along the minus strand of JBBAPY010000179.1, from coordinate 95 downwards.
ATATAATAAATCGCATGGAATTCACTTGTGACTCCGAGAAGAGGGTGTCCCGAATTTTGTGTAAACGGGGCGAGTGTTAATTCGTCGGCATCCTT
>JBBAPY010000178.1:0-6610 GCA_040400635.1 Rhodoferax sp. | reverse complement strand
GTCCGGCTCCATTGACTTCATGCTGGGTAAAGCGGCCGATTTCCTTGAATCCGAGGTAGACGCGGCGCTTGCGGGCATCTCCAGCTTGATCGAGCCCATCATCATGGTCTTCCTAGGAACCGTCATTGGCGGTTTGGTCGTAGCTTTATACCTGCCGATTTTCAATACCGGGCAGGCGCTTTGATGCAGTCCGCCCTCGCAGACCAGGCGGTCGTCTTGCTAGGTTTACTGGGCTTGCTGGTAGGCAGTTTTCTCAACGTAGTGATCTACCGATTGCCCAAGATGATGGAGCGCCAATGGGAGGCGGAGTGCGCGCGCGCTTCGGGTCAATCAGCGCCAGATCTTGCGCCTTTTAACCTGGTGGTGCCGCGCTCCACTTGCCCGCATTGCGCTGCGGGCGTTGCCTGGTACGACAACATCCCACTCATCAGCTATGGCTTGCTGCGTGGCCGTTGCCGACATTGCCAAGCAAGCATCGGTCTGCGCTACCCGATGGTGGAGTTATTCACCGCGCTGCTGTTTGCATTTTGCGGCTGGCGCTATGGCCTGGGAGCTGCCGCGATGGCCTGGTGCGCCTGGATGGCAGGCATGCTGAGTCTGGCACTCATTGACTGGGACAGCACCCTCTTGCCCGATACCATCGTGCTTCCCTTACTATGGCTCGGTCTCATTGGCGCCAACCTGCAATGGACTGGCGTCAGCTTGGAATACGCCCTATGGGGCGCAGTCGCCGGCTACCTCAGTCTGTGGTCGGTCTATTGGGTTTTCAAAATCGTGACAGGAAAAGAAGGCATGGGTTACGGAGATTTCAAGCTGCTGGCCTGTCTGGGCGCCTGGTTTGGCTGGCAGGCCCTGGTTCCCATCGTCCTGATGTCCTCCGTCATAGGCGCCGTCGTGGGCATGGTGCTCAAGCTCTACGGAGGTTTGCGCGAGGGCGGTCTGATGCCCTTCGGTCCCTTTTTGGTGGGCGCGGGCTTGGCATGCCTGTTCGCCCGTCCCTTCGGTTTCACGCTTGGCCTGCCATGACCAAGAAAGCCGCTATGCGTTTGGGTATCACCGGCGGCATAGGCAGCGGCAAAAGCACGGTCTGCGTGCTGCTGGCGCAAAAAGGCGTACCCCTTATCGATGCGGATGCGATCTCACGCGCCTGCACCGCACCTGGCGGAGCCGCACTGCCCGCCATTGCCAAGGCCTTTGGCAAGGCGGTATTTGAAGCGCCGGACATACTGAACCGCGACGCCATGCGTGCCCTGGTTTTTGACGACGCGCAGGCGCGCGCGCAACTCCAAGCCCTGCTACATCCCCTGATTGCGGCCGAAATTGAACGTCAGGCGACTCAGGCGGCCGCAGCGTCGCCGCCATGTATCGCTTTTGATATTCCGCTTTTGGTGGAGTCCAAGCGCTGGCGCCCGGTACTCGACAGAGTCCTTGTCATTGACTGCTTAGCGCAAACGCAAATCGACCGGGTCATGCAGCGCAGCGGCTTGACACCGCAAAGCGTGCAAAAAATCATGGCGGCACAAAGCAGCAGGGCTGCCCGGCTGCAATGCGCCGACTATGTTTTATTCAATGAATCCGTGACAATCGATGAGATTGGCCGGCAATTGGGCGCAATGCTCCCCTTCTTGGAGATATGATCCCGCCACTGGAAAAATAGCGCGTGATCCTGTACGAATATCCGTTTAACGAAAAAATTCGCACCTATTTGCGTTTGGAGCACCTGTTCTCGCGGCTCTTTACGCTCCAGGAGCGCCTTGACGCTTTGGACCACCACTTTGCGCTGATTACGCTTTTCGAAATTCTCAACGTAGGCGCGCGCGCTGACTTGAAAACCGACGTCCTCAAAGACCTAGACCGCCAGCGCCAGGCCATGCTGGCCTACCGTGGAAACCCGGCTATTGCCACGGACGTGCTTGAGCGACTGCTGGCGCAACTCGAAGAATGTTTTGTCGCCCTGACCAATGCATCGGGCAAATTAGGCCACGAACTGGGTGAAAACGACTGGCTCAAAAGCCTTCGCAGCCGAACCAGTATCCCGGGTGGCACCTGTGAATTTGACTTGCCGGCCTATTACGCCTGGCAAAAACTGGGCGACCAGCGCCGCCAGTATGACTTGCGCGAATGGGTCTCGAGCCTAGTGCCTTTGTTCAACGGCATCCACTTGCTACTAGGCCTGCTGCGTGACTCGGGCGCCCCGCAAAAAATGGTGGCGCTTGGCGGACAGTTCCAGCAAAACCTGCCGCAAGGCCGTACCTTTCAGCTGCTGCGCCTCTCGCTGGACCCTGGGCTGGGCGCCATCCCCGAAATCAGCGCCAACCGCCTGGTGGCCTCCATCCGCTTTGTACGCCACGAAGCCGATGGCAAGCTCTACAGCAATAGCGCCGATACACCCTTTGACCTGACCCTGTGCGCCTGAGCGCAGGCAGCGGCCTATGTCAGACAGCCCTTCGGTGCCGGAAAAAATCGTTACTTGTCCGCAGTGCAAAGGCGACAGCGTGTATGCGCCGCGCAATTCCTACCGCCCTTTTTGCAGCGAGCGCTGCAAAAACCTAGACTTGGGCGCCTGGGCTAGCGAGTCTTTTAGGGTGCCTGCGCCAGAGCAATTTGAGGACGACACCCCATCACGGCACCTGCAATAAGGCAGTCTGTTTCACAGGCCTTGCCCGGCACCTTGCTCATCGGCCAACCAGGCCAAAACCGGTAAGGCACCGGGTAAAACGGGTTCTACTTGGACTGGCAACTCCTGCCATTGCGCATGCTGCCCCTCGCGCATTACCAATTCCCCGGACCAGTCCAGCACCTTGAAAAAATGCAGTCGCACCAAGGCATGCGGGTAGTCCACCACCTGGACCTGCCAAGCCTGGCAGTGCAGCACCTGGATACCTAACTCTTCGTACAGTTCTCGCGTTAAGGCCTGCTCCAGCGACTCCTGTGGCTCCACCTTGCCACCCGGAAATTCCCAAAAACCCGCGTAGGCCTTTCCGGCAGGACGCGAAGTCATCAAAAAGCGGCCCTTCGCCTGCAACAGCACGCCTACCGCCACTTCCGTCAAGGGCCGTTCGGCGCCGCCACTACGGGCCACATGGCCGTCGGCCACCCGGTCCACCGGCACCTGGCTCATGGCGCTGCGCCCGGGTCCTGCCGACCGGCAAAGTCTTTGGCAAATTGCCAGGCCACGCGACCGCTGCGCGAGGCGCGCTCCAGCGCCCAGATCAAGGCCTCTTCGCGCCAGTGGCTGCGCCGCGCCGTATCGACGTCCAAGACATCCAGCCATTGGGCCACGATAGTGAGGTATTCATCTTGCGTGAACGGGTAAAAACTAACCCACAAGCCAAAGCGTTCGGACAGGGATATCTTTTCTTCCACCACCTCGCCCGGGTGCACTTCGCCGCTTTCGGTATGCTGGTAGCTCAGGTTCTCGGCCATGTACTCGGGCAGCAGATGGCGCCGGTTGCTGGTGGCATAAATCAAGACATTGGCCGAGGTTTCTGACACCGACCCGTCGAGCACCGACTTGAGCGCTTTGTAACCCGCCTCGCCCTGGTCAAAACTCAGATCGTCACAAAACACGATGAATTTTTCGGCACGCCGTGCCAAGATATCCACCATGTCCGGCAAATCAATCAAATCCGCCTTATCCACCTCTATCAGGCGCAGCCCCTGGGCGCTGTAGGTGTTCAGGCAAGCGCGCACCAGCGAGGACTTGCCCGTGCCCCGGGCGCCGGTCAGCAGCACGTTGTTAGCGGTTTTGCCTTGCACAAACTGTTCGGTGTTGCGGCGGATTTTTTCTTTCTGGATGTCGATTTCCTTGAGGTCGTCCAGGCGCATCGCCCCGACGTGGCGCACCGCCCCGATGTAGCCCTGGCCTGAGACCCGCTTGCGGTAGCGAAAGGCCACTGCACTAGCCCAATCGGGCTGCTCAATATCCAGGCGCAGCGCCGCTTCCACCCGGTCCATAAAGCGTTCGGCACGGGCTAAAAACGGAGCCCAAAGCTGCTGATCTTGCATGTACCTGGCTTTCTTAAGACCGGTAATCCGCGTTGATGCTGACGTATTCATGGCTCAGGTCGCAGGTCCAAACCGTGTGGCTGGCCTGGCCGCGACCCAAGGTAAGGCGCACCAGAATTTCACTTTGTTGCATCACGCGCTGGCCGTCGGTTTCTTGGTAGGCCGGGTTGCGCCCGCCACGGGTCGCCACATGCACATCGTCCAAAAACAGCTCGATACCATCGGTGTCCAGATCCCTAATGCCGGCATAACCGACCGCTGCCAGTATGCGGCCCAGGTTAGGGTCGCTGGCAAAAAATGCAGTTTTCACCAAAGGCGAATGCGCTATGGCATAGGCCACAAGACTGCATTCTTCGGCGGTGGCGCCACCGTCCACCTGCACCGTGATGAATTTGGTCGCCCCTTCACCATCGCGCACAATGGCCTGCGCTAATTGCAAAGCCACCTTGAGCAATCCTTGGTACAAAGCCTGGCCTTCAGGGCTGTCCAAGGAGCTTATGGGCGCATGCCCCGCCTTGTGCGTGGCCACCAGCACCAAGGAGTCGTTGGTGCTGGTATCGCCATCGACCGTAATGCGGTTAAAGCTGGCCTGGGCCAGCGCTTTGGCCAGTGGCTGCAACAGCTTGGGCGCCACGCAGGCGTCGGTGGCGATAAAGCCCAGCATGGTCGCCATATTGGGACGGATCATGCCCGCACCCTTGCTGATGCCGGTGATGCTGACAGTTTTGCCTTGGACCATGACTTGCGTGCCAAATGCCTTGGGCACGGTATCGGTCGTCATGATGCCCTGGGCGGCCGCTAGCCAGTTGTTCTCTTGGGCAGCAGCAATGGCCGCATCCAGACCGGCAACGATGCGGTCTGCGGGCAGCGGCTCCATGATGACGCCAGTGGAAAAGGGCAGCACTTGCGCTGCCTCAAAGCCCAAACGCTGTGCGAGTGCTTCGCAGGTGCTGCGCGCACGCGCCAGGCCATCGGCGCCGGTGCCCGCATTGGCATTTCCGGTGTTGATGAGCAAAGCGCGGATGGCAGCGCCCGAGGCCAAATGGCTCTGGCAGATTTGCACCGGGGCCGCGCAAAAGCGGTTGGAAGTAAATACCGCGCCAACGCTCGCGCCGGCATCGAGCAACAACAGCGTCAGGTCTTTTCGGCCTACTTTGCGAACGCCAGCTTCCACCACGCCAATGCGCAGGCCCGAGATGGGATACAACTGCGCCGGTTCCGGGGGGGCTAAATTAACAGGCATGGTGCGACCTCAGGCTAATTTGCCATGGCATTGCTTGTATTTTTTTCCACTGCCGCAGGGGCAAGGCTCATTGCGCCCAACACGCGGCATGGCTGCGCTGGCTTGCGGCAAACCCAGATCGGCCAAAGACACGGTTTCGGGCTCACCGGTATCGGTGGGCGCTGTGTAGGTGACATTGCTCAGCGTTTCGCCCTTGGCTTCCAAGGCCTGAGCGGCCTCGTCCAATTGCTCGGCCGACTGGATACGCACCGTCATCAAAATCTTGGTGACTTCATTCTTGACCGAGTCGAGCATCTGGCCGAATAATTCGAAAGCTTCCCGTTTGTATTCCTGCTTGGGCTGCTTTTGCGCATAACCACGCAAATGGATGCCCTGGCGCAAATAGTCCAGCGAACTTAAGTGGTCGCGCCACTGGCTGTCAATGGTTTGCAATAAAACCATACGCTCGAACTGGGTAAAGCCGCTCATGCCTATATGCTCTACCTTGGCAGCAAAAGCGGCATCTGCCGCCTCCAGCACCAGGTTGGCAATGTCTTCGTCGCCGATCGCGCTGGCCGCGCTCACGCGACCGACCAGGTCCAGGCTGATGCCCCAATCCTCAGACAATTGGCGTTGCAGTCCCGCAATATCCCACTGCTCTTCCACCGACTCCGCTGGCACAAAAGAACGCACCAGATCGTCAAAACTGCCGCGGCGCAAGGATGCGATTTGGGCGCTCAAATCCTGCGCGTCCAAAATCGCATTGCGCTGCTGGTAAATCACCTTACGCTGGTCATTGGAGACATCGTCGTACTCCAGCAATTGCTTACGCATATCAAAATTGCGCGCCTCGACCTTGCGCTGGGCGCTTTCAATGCTGCGCGTAACCATGCCCGCCTCGATGGCCTCGCCCTCGGGCATGTTGAGCCGGTCCATGATGGCTTTGACACGCTCGCCGGCAAAGATACGCATCAAGGCATCATCCAAGCTCAGATAAAAACGCGAGGAGCCCGGGTCGCCCTGGCGTCCGGAGCGGCCGCGCAGCTGGTTGTCAATACGGCGCGACTCATGGCGCTCGGTGGCGATGATGCGCAAGCCGCCCAAGCTGGTGATGTGCTTGTGGTCAATGTCCCACTGGGCACGCAACTCGGCTTCACGCGCAACCCGCATTGCATCATCCAATGACGCATCAGCGCGCATGCCCTCGATAGCTTTTTCCACATTGCCGCCAAGCACAATGTCGGTACCGCGTCCGGCCATATTCGTCGCAATAGTGATCATTTGGGCACGCCCCGCCTGCGCCACGATATCGGCCTCGCGGGCATGCTGCTTGGCGTTTAAAACCTGGTGCGGCAGCTTTTCCACGGTGAGCAAATTCGA
>JBBAPY010000177.1:0-6615 GCA_040400635.1 Rhodoferax sp. | reverse complement strand
GGGGTCTTGCATGAGCAACATGCCAATTTCCAGCCACTGCTTTTGTCCGTGGCTTAGCAAGCCGGCCTGGCGCGTCAGGCTGTCTTGCAGGGCAATGGTTTCCAGCACTTCGCACAAGCGCTCGGACTGCGAGGCGCTGCGTTGAAAGCGCAATGAACTGGCTACATCTTTGCGCATGGACATGGCTAGCTCCAGGTTTTCAAACACGCTGAGGTTTTCAAACACAGTGGGTTTTTGAAACTTGCGGCCAATGCCCAGGCTAGCGATCTCGGGCTCGTTGTAGCGCAGCAGGTCGATGGTGCTGCCAAAGTACGCCGTGCCGCTATCGGGCCGGGTTTTACCGGTGATGATGTCCATCATCGTCGTCTTGCCCGCGCCATTGGGCCCGATGATGCAGCGCAGCTCGCCCGGGGCAATATCCAGCGACAAATTGTTAATCGCCTTAAAACCGTCAAAGCTCACGCTCACGTTTTCTAAGTAGAGGATGCGTCCGTGCGCAATATCCAGCTCGGCCCCAGCGCGTAGGCGGCCAATGCCCGCGTTACGCCCGCCCGATGCGGTTTGCGCCTTACCCGCATCCATAGCTTGCAGTCGCGCCTGCATGCGCGCTGCGCCTTGTTCAAGCAGTTCCGGTGTCATGCGCCACCCCGCTTACGTTGTTTCAGCAAGCCCACCACGCCTTGCGGTAAGTAGAGCGTCACCCCGATGAACAAGGCGCCCAAAAAGTAGAGCCAAAACTCGGGGTAGGCTACCGTCAGCCAGCTCTTGGCGCCGTTGACCAAAAACGCGCCAACGATGGGCCCGATCAGCGTCGCGCGCCCGCCCACTGCGGTCCACACGGCAATCTCAATCGAATTGGCCGGGCTCATCTCGCTGGGGTTGATGATGCCCACTTGCATCACATACAGCGCACCGGCGATACCGCAGAGCACGGCCGACAGCGTCCAGATCGCCAGCTTGTAGCCCAGCGGCGAATAGCCGCTAAACATCAGCCGCGACTCGGCATCGCGTATGGCTTGCAGCACCCGTCCGAACTTAGAGCGTACCACCCAGCGCGCCAGCAAAAAGCTGCACAGCAGCACCAGCGCGGTAATCACAAACAGCGTCATGCGCATCGAAGGGTTTGCTATCGGTATGTCCGCAAAGCGCTTGAAATCGGTAAAGCCATTGTTGCCGCCAAAGCCTGTCTCATTGCGGAAAAAAAGCAGCATGGCAGCAAAGGTCAGCGCCTGGGTAATGATAGAAAAATACACCCCTTTGATGCGCGAGCGAAAAGCAAAAAAACCAAACACCAAGGCCACCAGCGCAGGCACCAGCGGCACCAAAATCAAGGTCGCCCACAAGTTGTCTGATAAAGCCCAATGCCAAGGCAAAATCTTCCAATCCAAAAAAACCATAAAGTCCGGCAGCGGGTTTTTGTAGTTGCCGTCCAGCCCGATCTGGCGCATCAAGTACATGCCCATCACATAGCCGCCCAGCGCAAAAAACAAACCGTGGCCCAGGCTGAGGATGCCGGTATAGCCCCAGATCAAATCCATGGCCAGCGCGCACAGTGCGTAGCACATGATCTTGCCGACCAAGGCCACCGAAAAATCGCTCAGGTGCCAGATGCTGCCCGCAGGCACCCACAAATTGAGCAGCGGCGCCAGGCCACACAATAGCACCAGACAGGCCAGCCAGGCGCTCCATCCGCTGCGTGACAGCAGGGCCGGACTTTGGGGAAGGGTAAGCGCGCTCATGCGTCTGCGCTCCGGCCCTTGAGGGCAAAAATACCTTGCGGGCGTTTTTGAATAAAGACGATGATGAACAGCAGCACCGCAATCTTGGCCAAGACCGCGCCGGTTAGGCCTTCTAAAAACTTATTGATCACGCCCAGGCCCAGCGCCGCCAGCACGGTGCCCGCCAATTGGCCCACACCGCCCAACACCACCACCATAAACGCATCGACGATATAGCTTTGCCCCAGGTCGGGCCCCACGTTGCCGATCTGGCTCAGCGCACATCCGGCCAGCCCGGCAATACCCGAACCCAGCGCAAACGCATAGGTATCCACGCGCGCGGTATGCACACCCATGCAGGCAGCGATAGGCCGGTTTTGCGTTACGGCGCGCACAAACAAACCGAGCCGGGTTTTGCTGATCAAGAGCGCCACCGCCAGCAAGACGGTGAGCGCAAACGCAATGATGATGATGCGGTTGTAGGGCAGGGCCAGGTTGCCCATCAGCTGCACGCCGCCGCTCATCCAGGAGGGGTTTTCTACACCCACGTTTTGCGCGCCAAACACGCTGCGCACCGCTTGCATCAGCACCAGGCTGATGCCCCAGGTGGCCAGCAAAGTCTCTAAAGGCCGGCCATACAAATGGCGTATCACGCCGCGCTCCAGCAGCGCGCCCACCAGCGCCGACACCATGAACGCCACGGGCACACTGGCCAGCAAATACCAGTCAAAGGCACCGGGCAGGTACTGGCGAAACAAGGCTTGCACCACATAGGTGGCATAGGCGCCCACCATCATCAGCTCGCCGTGCGCCATATTGATCACACCCATGAGGCCATAGGTAATTGCCAGGCCTAGCGCCACCAGCAGCAAGATCGAGCCCAGGCTGATACCGCTAAAAATTGCGCCCAAGCGGTCGCCCCAGGCCAGGCGTTTTTGCACCGCTACAAGGCTTTTGCGCAAAGCCTGGCGCACCTTGGCATCGGGCTCCGCTGCCAGGCGTTCTTGCAACAAGGTTTGCGTGGCCGCTTGGGCGCTGGCGCCCAGAAGTTCGGCAGCGGCCAGGCGCTTGGCCGGGGCTTCGCTGCCCAGCAAGGCCGCCGCGCGCAACAGGTTCAGGCTATCGCGAATGCGGCTATCGCTCTCTTTGGCAACCGCGCTGTCAATCAAAGGCAATTGCGCCTCGCTCACCTGGCCTTGCAAGGCCTTGACAGCCGCCCGGCGCACAGCAGTATCCGGGCTGAGCAATTGCAGCGCGGATAAAGCGTTGTCTATCTCACCCCGTAAGCGGTTGTTCACCATCGCGTCTTCGGCGGACTGCAGCGCATCGGCGGTGATCGCAAGCGCGCCGCCATCGGTGGGGCTGACGGGCTTACCGTCGCGCAACACAACCGGCTTACCGGCCACGATCTTTACCGTGCCATCGGCCAAGGCTTGCAAAAAAATCAGGGTGGCTTCGTCAGGGCTTTGTACGGCGGCCTGCAAGGCGGCAATACGGTCATCGGCTTCGCCGATGGCGATGGACTGGGCTTGTTCGCCCGTTAAAGCATGTGCACTCATTGCCAAAATCTGGCAGCACAGGAACACCAGCAGAACGCGGCTCCATCGGTCAATTACATGCATGCGTTCCACTTTCTCCAAACTCTCATCGCTGCGGGGTGCAGCCTTGGGCTACACCCCGCAGTCAGCGCGGCGCGCTTACTTCTTCATAGGCTCGTCAGGCTTCTTGTCGTTGCCTTCGATAAACGGAGACCAGGGCTTGGCTTTCACCGGGCCGGGCGTCTTCCACACCACGTTGAACTGACCATCTGCTTTCACTTCGCCGATAAACACCGACTTGTGCAAGTGGTGATTTTTCTCGTCCATCTTGGAGGTAATGCCGCTCGGTGCGGTAAAGGTTTGGCCGGCCATGGCAGCGATCACCTTGTCCACGTCGGTGGACTTGGCTTTCTCCACTGCTTGCTTCCACATATTGATGCCGATGTAAGTCGCCTCCATCGGGTCATTGGTCAAAGGCTTGTCTTTGTGTCCGGCGATGCCCTTGGCCTTGGCGTAGTCAGACCATTTTTTGATAAACGCATCGTTGGTCGGGTTCTTGATGCTCATGAAATAGTTCCATGCAGCCAGGTGCCCCACCAGCGGCTTGGTGTCCACACCGCGCAGCTCTTCTTCGCCCACCGAGAAAGCCACCACCGGCACGTCTTTGGCCTTCAGGCCGGCATTGCCCAGCTCTTTGTAGAAAGGCACGTTGGAGTCGCCGTTGATGGTGGAGACCACGGCGGTCTTGCCACCGGCAGCAAACTTCTTCACATCCGCCACGATGGTTTGGTAGTCCGAGTGGCCAAACGGCGTGTACTTTTCGTCGATGTCGCTGTCCTTCACACCTTTGGATTTGAGGTAAGCGCGCAAAATTTTGTTGGTGGTGCGTGGGTACACATAGTCGGTACCCAACAGCACCCAGCGCTTGGCGCCGCCGCCGTCTTTGCTCATCAGGTAGTCCACCGCAGGGATGGCTTGTTGGTTGGGGGCAGCGCCGGTGTAGAACACGTTTTTAGACAGCTCTTCGCCTTCGTATTGCACGGGGTAAAACAGCAAGCCGTTCATCTCTTCCACCACGGGCAGCACCGATTTACGCGACACCGAAGTCCAGCAACCAAAGATCACATCGACCTTGTCCTGACCGAGCAACTGCTTGGTTTTTTCGGCAAACAGAGGCCAGTTGGAAGCGGGGTCCACCACCACAGCTTCGAGCTTTTTGCCCAGCAGGCCGCCTTTGGCATTGATCTCGTCAATTGCCATCAGCACCGTGTCTTTCAACACCGTCTCTGAAATAGCCATGGTGCCCGACAAGCTGTGCAGCACGCCGACTTTGATGGTGTCGCCAGCAAGGGCGGGGAAAGCGGACAAACCGCTAAGTGCGACGGCAGCGGTAAGCGCCTTGAGCGTAAAACGACGTTGCATGAAAGCTTCCTTAAGTAGTTGAAAAATTCATCCCAAACTGCGTGTGCTGCAAGGCAAAAAGCCCTGCCACACACGCCGTGCTGAAACGTGATTCCACTCTAGGGTTAACCCTCAATCCTTGAAATACGCCGTGTGGCGTACCGCTTGTATTTGCTATGGCCAAGGCATATACGTCCTGTGGCTTAGCAAGGCGTGAACACGCACAAATGGATGTGCGCAAGGTCCTGCCCAGGGACGCATACGTGGGCATGCTCATGCGCCCACTTGTTGTTGCAATTGGGGTATGCGCGCCGTGGCTTTGCCGGCGGCGGCGGTGCGGGTTTCTACCCCCAATTTGACAAACACGCGCTCCAGGTGTTTCTTCACCGTCATCGGGCTGCTGCCCAAAATATCGCCAATGTCTTTATTGGTTTTGCCCTTCACCACCCAGTACAAAACTTCGGCCTCGCGCGCCGTCAGCGTAAACGCGGCGGACATGGCTTGCATCACCGCGTGGTCGGACAGTTCGCGCATCACGATCAGCCAATCGTCCGCGTCCAGCAAATTGTCTTGTGCGCTGTCGTTGGCGTGGTCGCCGGTTTGTTGGTGCAGGCGCAGCACCAAGCGCGCGCTCTTGTCTTGGTGCAGCGTTAGGTTGCGCGGCGCCTGGCCGCGCTCCAGCGCGCGCATGCAGGCTTGCAGCCATTCCTGCACCTGCGGCGCGGTGCGGCTGGCATAGGGAGGGTGCAGCGGGCAGTAGCGCGCCAGCAATTCGCGCGAAAGCGCGGTCTGCCACATCAGTTTGCCGTCGCTAGGGCGCACCGTCATGGTCGCATAGCCGAACGCATCAAGTGCATTGCGCGCTTGGCGGCGCTCGCGGGCACCGGCCAGGTGCATGGCGCTGCGGGCCAGCAACTCGTGGGGGCGCACCGGTTTGTGCACCACATCGGCGCAGCCCGCTTGCAGCGCCTGCACCAGTTGCTGGGGCTGGGCGCTATCGGCCAAAAATATCACCGGGCAGTGGGTGGCCGCCGCCAGCGCTTGCCAATGCTTCACCATGGCCAGGCTGTCCACGTCGTGCAGTTGGCCGTCCAGCAGCAACAAGTCTGGCGCTTGCTGGCCTGCCTGCGCCAGCGCCTGTACGCCGCTGCTGAGCGACTCCACGCTATAGCCAGCCCGCTCCATCAAAGGCCGCAAATACTGTTGCTCCGCGCTGAGCGGGCTCAGGATCCACACCAGTTCGCCCTGGCCGGCGCCGGGCAGCGTCATCAGGCCAGCCAGGGTGGGCGTGGCGTAGTCCGAAGCCTCAGCGGGTGCGGGCGTTTGCACCGCAGGCATATTCATAGTCATAGTCCGGCCCCCGGCGCTGCAAAGCCCAGGGCGGCGCAGGGTTCACCAAAGCGAGGCGTTTTTGGGGAAAAGCGGGCTGGCAGCACCATGACTGTGCGCTGGCGCCTTTTGTGCACCGCTATCGCGCAAAAAACGCCTTGCATTTGGTGCAAAGCCAAGGCGCCAGCTAAAGGGGCGGCGCTGAGGAAAAGGCCTAAGTTCATAAGGGTTTCGTTTGCAGAAACCGTGCCATGCGCCCTTGGGCGTAGCCCCCAGCATCGCGGCATGTAGATTGCTTAATGGGCTTGGCCCTCTTCTATTGAAAAAAACAAAAGCGCTATGGAACTGACTCCCCGCGAAAAAGACAAGCTGTTGATCTTCACCGCCGCTTTGCTGGCCGAGCGACGTAAGGCGCGTGGCCTCAAGCTCAACTACCCCGAGTCTGTAGCCCTGATCAGCGCCGCAGTGATGGAAGGCGCACGCGATGGCAAGACGGTCGCGCAACTCATGAGCGAAGGCCGCAGCGTGCTGACCCGCGCTGACGTGATAGACGGTATCGCCGAGATGATCCCCGACATTCAGGTGGAAGCCAGCTTTCCCGATGGAACCAAGCTGGTCACCGTACACCA
>JBBAPY010000176.1:0-6697 GCA_040400635.1 Rhodoferax sp. | reverse complement strand
GGCGCTGTTGATGGCTTTTTCGTGCTCGGCCTTCATCAAAATGATGCCGCCGCGCGGGCCGCGCAGGCTCTTGTGGGTGGTCGAAGTAACCACGTCGGCATGCGGCACGGGGTTGGGGTACAGGCCTGCGGCAATCAAGCCTGCGTAGTGCGCCATATCCACCAGGAACAGGGCGCCCACCGCTTTGGCCACTTTGGCGAATCGGGCAAAGTCGATATGCAGCGAATACGCGCTGGCGCCGGCGATGATGAGTTTGGGCTTGGACTCATGGGCTTTGCGCTCCATGGCGTCATAGTCAATGGCTTCGTTGGCGTCCAGGCCGTAGCTGACCACGTTAAACCACTTGCCACTCATATTGAGTGCCATACCGTGCGTCAGATGTCCGCCTTCGGCCAGGCTCATACCCATGATGGTGTCGCCGGGCTTGAGGAAAGCCAAAAACACCGCTTCGTTGGCAGATGCGCCGCAGTGGGCCTGCACGTTGGCCGCATCGGCACCAAACAGTTGTTTGACGCGGTCTATCGCTAATTGCTCAGCTATGTCCACGTTTTCGCAGCCACCGTAATAACGCTTACCGGGGTAGCCCTCGGCATATTTATTGGTTAGTTGGCTGCCCTGGGCCGCCATGACAGCTGGCGAAGCGTAGTTTTCACTGGCAATGAGCTCGATATGGTGTTCCTGACGGGCGTTTTCGGCCAGGATGGCAGCCCAGAGCTCGGGATCGGTTTGCTCAACCAGAATATTGCGGTGGTACATATTGGTGTCCTAAAGTTGGTATGAAATCGTATGTGCAGCCCTGACGGTGGCAGGCGCTGCGGCTGAGTGGACTATGGGTGGGTAACCCAGAAATTTCCAGCGGGGCCTGGGTCCAGGCAATCGGCGTGCATTGGGCGGTAGCGGCACAGCAGATGGACATAATTTTAGTAGTCCGGCTCATAGTTCGCGGTGGGCGCTGCTAAGAGCCCCGACAACTGCCGGGCCATCGCTTTGCAAAACCAAGGGCTTGGTTTCGGGCACAGGGGCCGAGAAGGGAACCGGACTTCCGCTGAAAACGGCTTGCAATCGCGTCTGTTCTGCTAAAACCTTGCCGGCATACCCCCCGTCATCTTCCAAATTTCCCGCGCCAACATACAGCCTGAGCCCAGCTTCCGCGGATCCGGCGCGCGCAACGCATTCTTGCAGCACCTTGACGCCCACTCGGACATTGGACAAGGCGTCAAAGGCGGCCAGTTTGCCGCCAAAGCGGGTGTACTTGTCGCTGTGGACCTGGGGCATGACCTGCATCAGGCCTTGCGCGCCCATGGGGCTTTGCGCAATCGGGTTAAAACCCGATTCCACGGCCATGACGGCGAGTATGAGCAATGGGTCGATCTTCGCCTTGGTTCCGGCTGCAAAGGACTCGGACACCAAAGCTGCCATGGGCTCGGGCGCAATGTTGTACTTGCGACTCAGCCACTGGGTCACGGCGATCTGCGGTTTGGGCAGGTCTTTGGGGTTCATGGCGGTTACGCGGTCTGTCGCAGTGCCGGTGACCAGGCTGGATAGAGTGACTTGATGGTCTTGCAGCCACTCCATCAATTGCAACTCACTGGCCTGGCGCAAATGTGGCTGCAAGCCGATGGTAAGCCCGAAAAATATCACAGCCAGACCTACGAGTGCAAAACTGTTGTGCGTGATTTCCATAAAACCGTGCACGATATCGCTGGCGACTACAGACAGCGATTTTCGAAGGCTTTGGGCTGGGTTCATCCGGTTCCTTGTTCACTGGCGCTCCCGCTTTGATAAAGCCTGGCGGGAGGGCGCTCGGGTTGAGGGACAGGCGCGCGATGCGGCGCCGGTCGGGGTAGCGCAGGTCCCAGTGCTCGCCTGGGGAAATGCTTGCGCCGCGATAAGTGGTGCGCTTGCTTGTCGAAACAGCTCCATTTTGAGGATGATTATACCGGCGCCCCCTCTAAGGGCGCCCTGTGCCGGCGGGCACTTTCCGTGCCAGCCAAGCTAGGGCATTTGCGCTCTGGTGGCCCAAATTTGGCGTCGCCTTGCCCGAAGGCACCGCATTGAAGGACAATTGCGCCCTTTTGGCGGTATTTGGTGCCGCGTATTCTTTTTCTACTTAGCAAGGCTCCACGTGTCGACGACCGCATCCAACAAGACCCATGACATCGCCCACTGGGACGCCATTACCGGCGGCGCTTTTTCTGCGCCGACATCGGGGGAACGGTCGCAGCGGGTAAAAGACTGGTTGGCTAACAACCCGGTACAGGAAGTGGTGGCTGAGGTGTACCGCGAGCTCAGCACCCGCGACAAAGGCGCAGCCAAACTCTTGCGCGAACGGCTGGACGATGCCAAACGGGCCAAAGCCCAGGAAGCTATTGCTGCCGAATGGGAGGCTAAAGCCCGCGCCTTGCTGGATGGGTCCAAATTGAATATTGCCGACGCCCTGGCGTGGCAGCGAGACGCCGCCAAGGCCGGTGCGCCGCTTAGCCGCGAGCCCCTGGCTGGAATCAAACTGCAATTGGCCGAGCGCGTGCGCGTGATCGAGGACTTGCAGCACCAGGCGCAGGTGCAGCGTGAAGCCGCCGTGCTGCTGGCCCAACGCATCGAAGTGATGTCCACCAAGCCCTGGCAGGATGCCCAAGCCGCGCAAAACGCGCTGGCGAGCGATGTAGGCCATTGGCAAGCGCAGGCCACCGAACTGGTGGCGCATGCGCTCTGGGCCAGTGTGGATATGAAGTTTGCACCGGTGCTCGATACAGCCAAGACGCAATTGCTGGTGGTCTGGGAGGCCTTTGACTCCGTGTTGGCCCAGACCGTACTGGCCGCGCAAGACCCGCAGGCGGCGCTACCCCCGGTTGCAGTGTGGGCGGATTCCTTGCGGGCTGAGCGCCAGCAGGCGCTGGCCGCAGCCAAGCCAGCCAAACCCGTGGCGGATCCGGCGCAGCGCGAGGCCGCGCAGGCCAAA
Source organism: Rhodoferax sp. (assembly GCA_040400635.1). Classification (GTDB taxonomy): domain Bacteria; phylum Pseudomonadota; class Gammaproteobacteria; order Burkholderiales; family Burkholderiaceae_C; genus Allorhodoferax. Next base: position 3,738 of record JBBAPY010000176.1, on the reverse strand, counting down.
GTTCGCGAAGTCTTGGCCCAATTAGAAGCCGAGGTAGGCCAGGGCCACGGTAAAGCCAGCGCAGGCGCGGCCAATGCCTTGCGCCAGGCGATGAAAGAGTTTGGCCGCTTGATCGATGCAAAACTCGACACGCAAGCGCAGGCCGCGTTGGCAGCCGCTGGTGAGCTGGAGGGGTGGCAGCGCTGGCGGGCCGATCAGTTGCGCGAAGAATTAGTGATCAAGGCCGAGGGCTTGCTCAAGCGTCCGGAAGGCCAATCGCTGGGCGGGCGCAAGATGCAGGAAACCCTGCGTACCATGCGCGAGCAATGGAAACAAACCGACCAGGGCGGTGTGCCCAACCACGGCTTGTGGAAGCGCTTTGACGAAGCCTGCAATGCCGCACATAAAGTAGTGGAAACCTGGCTGGAAAAACTCAAAGCCGATGCGCTGGAGCACCGCCAGCAGCGCCTGACGCTGATTGAAGAAGTGAAAGCCTGGGCAGAAGCGAACCGAACCGCGCTGGACGAAGACTGGAAAGGCTTTAGCCGCATCTTGCATCAATTTGGCGACCGGTGGCGCAATGCCGGCCATCTGGGCGAAAAGGCCTTTGCCGAATTGCAGCCGCTATGGAAAGAAGCCATTTCCCATGCCGCCGAGCCGCTGGAGACCTTGCAGGCCCACAGCGTGCAACTGCGCCAGGCCATGATTGAAGAGGCCAAAGTATTAGGCGCCGCATCCATGCTGCGCATCGACGCGGTCAAATCCCTCCAACAACGCTGGCAGGCCCAGGCCCATGCGGTACCGCTGGACAGGCGCCTAGAACAGAAGCTGTGGGACGCATTTCGCAAACCGATTGACGATGCCTTTCAGCGCAAAACTACGGAACGCGAATCCGCTGAGGCTGCTTTGGGTCAACGTGATCGCGCGGTGCTGGACGCGTCCCAGGCCTTGCAGGCGGCCAATTCGGGTGGCGATGCCAATGTGATCCGCAAAGCGATCGCGACGCTAGAGGCGGCCTTGCAGGGCCAAGCCCAAGCGCAGGCCGAGGTCAGCGCTGCCGGTGCGCAAGAGGCGCAAGCCCAGACCGCGACGCAGGCGGCAGACAGCTTGTCACCGCCACCGCAAAGCGTGCAAGAGGGCGCAATGCCAGCAGAGGGTGCTTTAGAGACAGCTGCCGCAGACGGCGGTGCCCAAGCTTTGGCCCCGGATGCGACCGACCTGGCCCCTGCAACGGATACGACCGATACGTCGCTAAGCCCGGCGACTTTGCCGGATTCCGAGGCCCCGGCAGCGGCCGCTGAACCAGCGCCCGCTGCGCCGCCTGCACCCGTGCGGCCTGCGGCCAAACCAGTGGTAGCCATGCGCGGCGATGACCGTCCGGGCATGCAACGCGAATCGACATCAGCGCCTGCGCGCACCGGCAAATGGGGCGATCGCAAAGACGGCGCGCCCGGTGGCAAAGGCCCCGGCGGTCGTGATGCCCCGCGCCCTGGACGCGATGCTCGCTTTGGAGACAACCCCCGACGCGACGCCGGTCTGCGCGGTGACAGCTTCGGTGCGCGTCCAGACCCGCGTGCAGGGCAACCTCGCTTGGGTGACGCTGCCTTTCGCGCCCAAAGAGATGCGCTGGAAAGCGCCCAGATGGCACTAAAGAAACTGGCGGCGCAAGCCCATGGCGAGGCCTTGACACAGCTGCTTGGCGCATGGGAGCGGCGCGACGCGCAGGCCTTGCCCACGCTGCAAGAGTTAGGCCCCCGCGTGCAAGCCGCAGGGCGCAGTACCTGGGCTGCGGCGCTGTCGCAAGGCGCAGGTGCCGATGCCGGTCAGCAAGCGCTGCTGCGTCTGGAAATGGCGTCCGAAGTGCCAACGCCAGCCGAACACATGGACGCCCGGCGCGCTATGCAACTGCAATTGCTAACGCGCCGCAACGACCCTTCGCCGCAGCAAACTTGGATGCAGGATGTAGCAGGTGTACTAGCGACACCCTATGCCCCGGAAAGGGCGCGACGCTTGCAAAATACCTTAAAGGCTTTGCTCAAGCGCTGAGTTGCAGCGCGCTCAGCCGCTGCAAAACCGGGCCGCTGTCACCCGAGCCTGGCGTGCGCGTTAGCCGCAGCACGTCGCCGCGTGGCGGCGTGCTTTCGAAATCCCAATCGCTCAGCACCCAACGGGTTTTACCCGGAGCCAGCAGGTGCGTGTCCGGGTGGTGGGTATGGCCGTGGATCATGGTGTGGGCCTGCGCGCTTTGCAAACTTTGTAAACACGCAGCTGCGTCCAGGTCATGCCAGACGGTGCCGCCCGACTGGCGGCTAGCGGCTTGGTGGGTTTTGCTTTGCGCCCGCATCTGCCGTCCCAATGCCTGCCGTTCTGCTAAGGGTTTGTTCAGAAAATCCTGTTGCCAAGCGGCACTGCGCGCTACGCTGCGAAATGCAAGGTAGTCGGTATCGCTCAAGCACAACGCGTCGCCATGGGTGAGCAGGTAACGCTGGTCTGCAAACTGCAATACGCTGGGGTCTTGAAGCGCACGCGCGCCGCAGGCTTGCAGGCATGCGGGGCCAAGTAAAAAATCGCGGTTGCCGCATAGGATAAAAACGTCCATGCGCTTGGACGCCTGACGCAGCAGCGCTGCCACCTGCTGCTCGACGCCATCGTTTAAGCCCAGTGCGTCGTCGCCCACCCAGGCTTCAAACAAATCGCCCAGCACCATCAAGGCTTGCGCCGTGCTGTGCCGCAGGTAGTGCGCAAAGGCCGCCAGCGTTGGCGAGTCAGGCTGGTCCAGGTGCAGGTCCGACAGGAAATCTACCGTGTGCCAGTGGGCGGGGGCGTCGATTTCCATGCCGCTTCAGGGTCGCCTGGTCAGCGGACCACGACCTTGGTCATGACCACGTCATCGACAGGCACGTCGTCGTGAAAGCCTTTGCGGCCGGTGTCCACGTCTTGTATTTTGTCCACCAAGTCTTTGCCTTCAATCACTTTGCCAAATACGGTGTAACCCCAGCCCTGCGTGGTTTCAGCCGTATGGTTCAGAAAACCGTTGTCCGCCACATTGATAAAAAACTGGGCAGTGGCCGAATGCGGCTGGCTGGTACGCGCCATGGCCAGGGTGTATTTCATGTTCTTCAGGCCGTTATTGGCTTCGTTGTCTATGGGCTTGGCGGTTTTGCGCTGCACCATGCCCGGCTCCATGCCGCCGCCCTGGACCATGAAGCCGGGTATGACACGGTGAAATATGGTGTTGTCGTAGTGCCCGTGTTCGATATAGGCTAAAAAATTGGCAACCGACTTGGGCGCTTTTTCGGCATCGAGTTCCAGCGCGATGACGCCGTAGTCGGCGACATGAAGTTCAACAATAGGATTTGACATGCAAGATTCGCTTTATTTAAGAATGCGGACAGAGTTAATGGTGATTGGGGTGAGGGGAACGTTTTGCATACCGGCTTTGTTGCCTGTGGGCAGCATACGAATTTTGTCAATCGTTTCCATGCCGCTGCTGACTTTGCCGAACACCGCATAGCCAAAGCCATCGGGTTGCGGTGCGTTCAGACCGGGGTTGTCCACCACATTAACAAAAAACTGCGCGGTGGCAGAGTTGGGGTTGCCGCTGCGGGCCATAGCAATCGTGCCCCGGTCATTGCGCAGACCGTTGGCCGCTTCCAGCGCAATGGGGCCGCGCGTAGGCTTTTGCGCCATGGCCACGGTAAAGCCGCCGCCTTGCACCATAAAGCCGTCAATCACCCGATGAAATACCGTGCCTTCGTA
>JBBAPY010000175.1:0-6704 GCA_040400635.1 Rhodoferax sp. | reverse complement strand
ATGAGAAGCTCAACTCGGCCAAGGCCTCGGCCCAGGTGCTCATCGAAGCGATCAAAAAAGACATCAAACCGCGCGACATCGTGACGCGCAAATCCATAGAAAACGCGGTCGCGGTGATCATGGCGACCGGAGGCTCCACCAATGCGGTGCTGCACTTTTTGGCCATCGCGCATGCGGCAGAGGTCGAATGGACGATAGAGGACTTTGAGCGTGTACGCGTCAAAACCCCGGTGCTGTGCGACCTCAAACCCAGCGGAAAATACCTGGCGGTGGACCTGCACCGCGCAGGCGGCATTCCGCAAGTGATGAAGACTTTGCTGGTGGCCGGACTGCTACACGGTGACTGCCTGACCATTACCGGCCAGACGATTGCCGAGGTCCTCAAAGACATCCCAGACGTGCCGCGCGCTGACCAGGATGTCATCCGCCCCATCAACAAACCGATGTACGCCCAAGGCCACCTGGCGATTCTGAAAGGCAACCTCTCGCCCGAAGGCTGTGTAGCCAAAATTACCGGCCTGAAAAAACCGGTCATGACCGGCCCGGCGCGCGTGTTTGACGACGAGCAATCCGCGCTGAAAGCCATTTTGGCCGGCAAGATCGTCGCCGGCGATGTGATGGTATTGCGCTACCTCGGCCCCAAAGGCGGGCCGGGCATGCCCGAAATGCTGGCACCTACCGGCGCGCTGATTGGGGCGGGTTTGGGCGAAAGCGTGGGCCTGATTACCGATGGCCGTTTTTCCGGCGGCACCTGGGGCATGGTGGTGGGCCATGTGGCGCCCGAGGCGGCGGTTGGTGGAACCATCGCATTTATTCACGAGGGCGACTCGATCACCATCGACTCGCATGCATTGCTACTGCAATTGAATGTGTCGGACGAAGAAATTGCCAAACGCCGTGCCGTCTGGACGGCGCCCGCGCCACGCTATACCCGTGGTGTGCAAGCAAAATTCGCTTTCAATGCATCCACCGCCAGCAAAGGTGCAGTACTGGACGACTACTAAGCCAGCAAAGTCGGCCACCGGGCCGTCATGGGGCGGCTAGGCCCGAGCGCGCTGGATTGCCTGTACCTGCATATCGGCAGTGCCATCGGACAAACGGGCTTGTACCCGCTGGCCTGTTTGCATATCCGCAATGCTCGTAAGCGGCCTGCCGGCGTCGTCTTGCAACCAGGCGTATCCGCGTCCCAGTACCAGTTGCGGGTCCAAAGCGCCAAGGCGCACCCCCAGGTGTTCTACGCGGCTACGCTGGCCTTGCACGCGCTGACTTGCCGCGTTGCGCAGCGCAGACTGGTTGGCCAGTAGCCGGGTTTGCTGCGCTTGGAATTGCTTCGCCGGCGCGTAGGCCATGCGCTGCCCCAGTCCCGCCAAGCGCAACTGCAAACGTCCAAGCAGCGCTGCCGGACGGCCTGCACGGCTGGCCATTTGGTCCAGGCGCTGAGACTCACGGTCCAGCTTGCGCACCAGGGCGTTTTGCAGACGCAATTGCATGTGCCCGCAAGCATCAAGCAATTGGTCCAGGGGCATGGTACATAACTCGGCAGCAGCCGTGGGCGTGGGGGCGCGCAGGTCCGCCACAAAATCGGCAATGGTGAAATCGGTTTCGTGGCCGATCCCGCTAATGACCGGCACCGGGCTTTGCGCCAGCACCCGGGCCAATACCTCGTCATTGAAAGACCACAGGTCCTCCATGGCGCCACCACCGCGCACTAGCAAAATGAGGTCAACATGCACCTTGCCAGCAGTGGTATCCCCATGGGGACCTTCCGCTTGGGCTGGCGCTGCAAAAACATACAAAGCCTGCAGAGCCTGCACCAGTTCGGTGGCCGCATTGGCGCCCTGCACACTGGCCGGCGCGATCAACACCGGGATATGGGGCACGCGCCTTTGCAATGCGCTCACCACATCATGCAAAGCGGCAGCACCCAGCGATGTCACCACACCGATGCCGCGCACCCGCTTTGGCAACGGCTTTTTGCGCTCGGCCTCAAACAGGCCCTCGGCCTGCAAGCGCGCTTTGAGCAGCACAAACTGCTCATACAAATTGCCCTCGCCCGCCTGCACCATGGCTTCTACCACCAGTTGCAGTTCTCCCCGTGGCTCATAAACGCCCAGGCGGCCGGAGACCTCGACGCGCTGGCCCTCGCGGGGCGCAAAGCCCAGTCCCGAGGCAGCCCGCTTGAACATGGCGCAGCGCAATTGCCCGCTGCTGTCTTTGAGCGTGAAATAGCAATGCCCGCTGGCGGCGCGCACAAAACCACTGATTTCTCCAGCCACACGTACCGGGTTAAAGCGCGCCTCCAGGGCGTCGGCAATCGCATGGCATAAGGCGCCTACCGACCAGACCTGGGGCGCAGCACGGCGCACGGACAAAGCTGCTGACATGAAGGTTATTGGAAGTGGTTGCGCGCCGCTTAAGGTCGCGAAAAGGCGGGAGAGGTCTGCACGGGCCATATTAAATTAAAACTCAGCCCGGTCTGGTAGGTTCAAAAGGCGCAGCCTGCAGCTTCAAGATACTGAAAGCAGCCAAAGCGGGCACGATCTGCAAGGTAAACTGAACGCAGCCACTAGCGCAATCGCCAAGACCTGGGCGCTGCTGGTCCCAATCTATGGAAACCGCCAACCCGTGCTCACCACCAGCGCCCACGCCTTGAGCGACCATCCCTTGGTGCTTGCGCCGCTGGACGCTGCGTGCACAGGCGACATCAGCAAGCTTAATTTTGCGCCGCAAGCGCCGAAGGATGCGCTGCGGCGCTGATGCCATGCGCATTCTGGCAAGCCAGCTATTGCTCCGCGCCTGGCAAGGGCGATCCTTAGGGGTTTGGCTGCTGCTGCCCGTCTCCTGGCTCTACCGGCTGATCTGGCAATTGCGCCGAGCCATGTTTGCGCTGGCTTGGCGGCGAGTCGAGCGGCCTGCCGTCTGCGTAGTCGTAGTGGGCAATGTGGTGGCTGGCGGAGCTGGAAAAACGCCCACCGTACTTTCCGTGGTGGCGCATTTGCGTGCCCAGGGCGTGTCCGTGGGTATTATTTCGAAGGGCTATGGCCGCAGCGAGTCCACGACCAAAGAAGTGCTGATCGACGCGCCCGTGCAGACCGTGGGCGACGAAACCCTGCTGCTGCGCCAGCGCAGTGGCGCGCCGGTATTTGTAGGCCCGTCCCGCGCAGGCAGCCTGAAGGCGCTACTAAGCGCCTATCCGCAGACGCGTATCGTGGTCTGCGACGACGGCTTGCAGGACTACAGCCTGTACCGCGATGTCGAAATCTGCATGATGCACGAAGACGGCCTGGGCAACGGCTTTGTGCTGCCTGCAGGCCCTTTGCGCGAACCTTGGCCACGCAAACCATTGGCCTGCTCGGGCGTCAACGACGCGCAGCTTCTGATCGTCAGCAGCGGTGTGGCCCTCCCCGGCCAATTCGCCACACGCCGCAGCTTGGGGCCAGTGGCAAGGCGGGCCGACGGCAGCTGCTGCACCCTGAGCAGCCTGCAAGCCGACCCCAGCCTGAAGGCCGTTGCCGCAATCGCGCGACCCGCCCAGTTTTTTGCCATGCTGCAGCAGGCCGGTTTGACACTGGCGGCGCGAGAAGCCCTGCCCGACCACGCGGACTTTGCAGGCCGCGACCGTGCCTCTTTTGGCGCCTATACCCTGCTGTGTACCGAAAAAGATGCAGCCAAACTTTGGGCGATCGCACCCGATGCCTGGGCCGTGCCCTTAGAGCAAAGCCTGGATGAAAGCTTCTATGCGGCATTGGACGCGCGCATCGCAGTGGCTTGGGCCGGGCGTTTATCATTGCCGCATGGACACTAAATTAATGGCCTTGCTGGTCTGCCCGGTTACCAAAGGCCCGCTGCAATGGCATGCCCAAAGCAATGAGCTATGGTCGCGTAGCGCCCGACTGGCCTATCCGGTGCGCGATGGCATTCCCGTCCTTTTGGAAAACGAAGCACGCACCCTCAGCGACACTGAATTAGGCCTGTAGCCATCATGGCCACTACCGTCCTGATTCCTGCGCGTCTGGCGTCGAGTCGCTTGCCCGAAAAGCCCCTGGCCGACCTGGGCGGGGTGCCTATGGTGGTACGCGTGGCGCAGCGGGTGGCGCAAGCGCTGCCTGCGCACACCCAGGTGGTGGTGGCCTGCGATAGCCCGCGCATCCTGAGTGCCTGCGAGGCCTTCGGCGTGCAGGCATTGCTCACCCGCAGCGACCATGCATCAGGCAGCGACCGCCTGGCCCAGGCCTGCCAATTGCTGGGTTTGCCCGATGAAGATATCGTAGTCAATGTGCAAGGTGATGAACCACTTATCGATACCGACCTGGTAGAGGCAGTGGCGGCCTTGCTGAATCATTACCCACAAGCGAGCATGGGCACCGCCGCGCACGCCTTGGAAGACGGTGCAGATTTTTACGACCCCAATGTGGTCAAAGTCGTGTGCGATGCACAAGGCATGGCCATGTACTTCAGCCGCGCGCCGATTGCCTGGTGGCGTGATCGCCCCCTGGATGCACTGACCGCCTTGCCGCAACCCGCGCCTTTGCGCCATATCGGCATTTATTCCTACCGCGCGGGGTTTTTGCGTAGCTTCCCAAAGTTGGCGCAGGCGCCTATGGAGATCAGTGAAGCGCTGGAACAATTGCGTGCGCTGTGGCACGGCTACAAAATCGCGGTCCACCTGAGCGACAGCGCACCGGGCCCAGGCGTGGATACGCCGCAGGACCTGGAGCGCGTGCGGCGCCTGCTCGCCCAGGCCTAGTGCTTGGCTGGTTGTAAGGCAATTTAAGGCGTACGCGTGCTATTCTCGACGCTATACCCATAAGGCAGTCGGGCACCGCCAGTAGGCCGCCCGGCCATGAAGAGACACTGATTTGCGAGGTTAGCCATGCGATTGATTCTGTTAGGTGCGCCAGGCGCAGGCAAAGGGACCCAGGCCACATTCATCTGCCAAAAATATGGCATTCCCCAAATCTCCACGGGAGATATGTTGCGAGCAGCCGTGAAGGCAGGTACCGCCTTGGGATTGCAGGCCAAGGCCATCATGGACGCCGGCGGTTTGGTCAGCGATGAACTCATCATCGGCCTGGTCAAAGACCGCTTAACCCAGGCGGACTGCGCCAAAGGCTTTTTGTTCGACGGCTTTCCGCGCACGATTCCGCAAGCCGACGCCATGAAAGCCGCTGGGGTGGCGCTGGACTATGTGGTGGAAATCGACGTGCCCTTTGATGCGATCATTGAACGCATGAGCGGCCGGCGCTCGCATCCTGCATCGGGACGCACTTACCACGTGAAGTTCAACCCTCCCAAAGTCACGGGCCAGGACGACATCACCGCAGAGCCCTTAATTCAACGCGAAGACGACAAAGAGGAAACTGTGAACAACCGCCTCAATGTCTATAGCGCGCAAACCCGCCCGCTGGTGAAATACTACTCCGATTGGGCAGCGCAAGAGCCAGCCAAAGCCCCCAAATACCGCGCCGTCAACGGGCAGGGTTCGGTGGAGTCGATTCGCGACAGCGTGTTTGCCGCGCTGCAAAGCTAGGCGCGCCGTCGGCAGGCACAAAAAAAGGATGCGCAAGCATCCTTTTTATGGAGGGCCTAGCCCGGATCGACCGGGCCACACCCCTAAACCGCATGTAGCCTGTCAATAGGCCTGGCCCAACTGGTCCAAAATGGCCGGGTTTTCCAGGGTAGAAACGTCCTGGGTAATGGTCTCGCCTTTGGCCAGCGAGCGCAGCAGGCGACGCATGATTTTTCCAGAGCGGGTTTTGGGCAGGTTCTCGCCAAAGCGGATGTCTTTGGGTTTGGCAATCGGGCCGATTTCTTTAGCCACCCAGTCCCGCAACTCTTTGGCGATGAGCTTGGCTTCCTCGGGGCTTGGGCGCGATCGCTTGAGTACCACGAAAGCGCAGATGGCCTCGCCCGTCAAGTCATCCGGGCGGCCCACGACAGCGGCTTCGGCGACCAGGTCGGTTTTGGACACCAGGGCCGATTCAATTTCCATCGTTCCCATGCGGTGGCCGGACACATTGAGCACATCGTCGATGCGCCCGGTGATACGAAAGTAGCCTCGGTCCGCGCTGCGCACCGCACCGTCACCTGCCAGGTACAGCTTGCCGCCCATTTCTTCGGGGAAATAGCTTTTCTTAAAGCGCTCCGGGTCGTTCCAGATGGTGCGGATCATGGAAGGCCAGGGCCGTGTGACCACCAGAATGCCGCCAGCGCCGTTGGGAATGGGTTTGCCCACTTCATCGACGATGGCGGCCATGATGCCGGGCAATGGCAATGTGCAACTGCCGGGCACCAGCGGCGTGGCGCCGGGAAGCGGCGTCATCATGTGACCACCGGTTTCGGTTTGCCAGAAGGTATCGACGATGGGGCATTTCTCGTGGCCCACATGGCGGTAGTACCACATCCAGGCCTCGGGGTTGATGGGTTCGCCTACCGAACCGAGGATGCGCAGGCTGCTCAGGTCTGAGCGGTCGGGATGCACCGCCGGGTCACTTTCGGCGGCCTTGATCAGGGAACGGATGGCGGTAGGCGCGGTATAAAAGATAGTGCACTGGTGGCGCTCAATCATTTGCCAGAAGCGCCCGGCGTTAGGAAAAGTGGGCACACCCTCAAAAATGATTTGCGTGGCGCCTGCAGCCAAGGGCCCATAGGCCACGTAAGTGTGGCCGGTAATCCAGCCAATGTCGGCCGTGCACCAAAACACA
>JBBAPY010000174.1:0-6728 GCA_040400635.1 Rhodoferax sp. | reverse complement strand
CATATAGACATTGAAAGCCGGCTCGTCAAATTGCACGATATCCACGCCATCGGCCTGCAACGCCAGCGCCTCGGCATTGAGCAGTTCAGCAAAGGCGAAGGCCATTTTGATGCGGCCTTCACGCCCGCCGCCGTAGTACTGGTCGGCTACGGTATCGACAATCGTCATCGGGCCGGGCAGCGTGAATTTCAGGGTGCGTTTGGTATGCGCCCGGGCCAGTTGCGCCTCCATCGCATGCACCCGGCCTTTGAGGCGCAGCGGCCCCATCACCTGGGGCACCATAGCGTCGTAGCGGTTGTCGCGTATGCCCATGCGCACTTTGTTTTCAAAGTCGATACCTTCGACCTGTTCGACAAACCCATGCACAAAATGCTGGCGTGCCTGTTCACCATCGCCGATCACGTCCAGGCCCGCGTCCTCCTGGGTCTTGATCCAAAGAAGCGTGGCATCGGCCTTGGTTTGCTCCAAGGCTTGGCCGCTGGCCCGCCATTGGGGCCAGAGCTTTTGCGGCTCGGCAAGCCAATCGGGTTTGGGCAGGCTGCCGGCAATGGCGGTGGGGAACATAGGCGTCTCCTGATTTTTAAAAACGGGTGTGCGATGGGCCCCGTGTCCCGGGGCCGTACCGTATGGTTTTAGATTTTTCCAAGGTAGTCGCGTTTGCCAACTTCTACCCCATTGTGGCGCAGGATGCTATAGGCCATGGCGACGTGGAAATACACATTGGGCAGGGCGTGGCCCAATAAAAACTGCATACCTTTGTAATGGGTTTCGGTATCGCCGTGCTTGGTCACGATGTCTTTGTCCTCGGTGCCGTCAATGTGCGCTGGGGTAAAGGTTTCGATGAAGGCGATGGTCTTGGCGATGCGCGCTTGCAAGTCCGCAAAGCTTTGCTCTGTGTCTTCGTAGGCGGGAATGTCTACCCCGGCCAGGCGGGCCATCACGCCTTTGCAGGTGTCGCTGGCGATTTGAATTTGCCGCTTAAAGCTCAGCATGTCGGGGTAGAGCCGGAAATCAATGAGGGCGGCCGGGTCTATTTTTTTGGCTTCCACGTGGGCTTGGGCTTTTGTAAGGAGCGTGGATAAATTGGTCAAGGCATTGACCAGGCGCGGCGCGCTGGCGTGGTACATGGAAATCGTCATGGGAGGTGTCTCGGGTAAAAAATGGCTGGCGCCGGTTTGGCGCGACGCTATCTTAGCGACCCCCGCAGTGGCGGGCGGGGCTGGCGTTATGCTTGGCACTCTGAGCTACCCGCACCCCTGATGAGAAGGATTTAGGCTATGAACGCACCACTGACTGCCGCTTCGCTCATGCCCTCTATTTCTGCGCGCGCTATCGCGCCGGCGTTTTTAGAGCAATTGCAAGCGCGTTTTGGCGTCCATTGCTCCACCGCCATGGCGATTCGCGAGCAGCACGGGCGCGACGAATCGGCCATGCAAGCCCCGCCCCCGGTAGCGGTGGTGTTCGCACAAACCACCGAAGACGTGGCCGCCGCCGTGCAACTGGCTGCGCAGTACCACGTGCCGGTGATTCCTTTTGGAGTGGGCTCTTCGCTGGAGGGCCATTTGCTGGCCGTACAGGGGGGTATCAGCCTGGACCTCAGCCGTATGAACCAGGTGCTGTCCATCCATGCCGATGACTTGACCGTGACCTTGCAACCGGGCGTCACCCGCAAGCAGCTCAATGAAGCGGTGAAATCGGCAGGCTTGTTTTTCCCGATTGACCCCGGCGCAGATGCCAGCCTGGGCGGCATGTGCGCCACCCGCGCCAGCGGGACCAACGCCGTGCGCTACGGCACCATGCGCGAAAACGTGCTGGCGCTGCAAGTGGTCACTGCCAGCGGCGAAGTCATACGCACCGGCACCGGTGCGAAAAAGTCCTCCGCGGGCTACGACCTGACGCGCTTGATGGTGGGTAGCGAAGGCACGCTAGGCGTGATCACCGAAATCACGCTCAAGCTGTACCCCTTGCCCGAAGCGGTGATGGCAGCGACCTGCGCTTTTTCGTCCTTAGCCGATGCGGTGAATACCACCATCCAAATTATTCAGCTGGGCGTGCCGATTGCGCGCTGCGAATTGCTCGACGGCAATACGGTGCGCATGGTCAACCAGCATTCCAAACTGGGCCTGACCGAAGGGCCGATGATGCTGATGGAATTCCACGGCTCACCTGCCGGTGTGCAGGAGCAAATTGCTACGGTGCAAGAAATCGTCAGCGATAACCACGGCCATGGTTTTCAGTGGGCCGACACGCCGGAGGAGCGCACGCGCTTATGGACCGCGCGGCATAACGCCTACTTTGCAGGTATCCAGTCTCGCCCAGGATGCCGTTGCGTGACTACCGATACCTGCGTGCCCATTTCCAAACTGGCCGATGCGCTGCTCGATTCAGTGGATGAAGCCAATGCGGCGGGCATACCCTACTTCATGGTGGGTCACGTGGGCGACGGCAATTTCCATATGGGCTACCTGATTGACCCGGACAACGCCAAAGAGCGCGAAACCGCCGAACAACTCAATGCGCAACTGGTGGCCCGCGCTTTGCGCCTGGGCGGCACCTGCACCGGCGAGCATGGCGTGGGCCTGCACAAAATGGAGTTTCTGGTGAATGAAACCGGCGCGGGTGCGGTGGCCATGATGCGTGCTATCAAGCAGGCACTAGACCCGCACAATATTTTGAACCCCGGAAAAATATTTGCGCTGTAAAAACCGTTTTGTCTGCGCCGAGTCCTTGCTGGAGCCCGGTGTAAAGCCTTTGTGGCAAAGTTAGCCCCATGAGCACGTACCGCACACTCGAAAATCTAATCGGAAATACGCCTCTGGTGGCTTTGCAGCGCATAGGTGCAACCGACAACCAAGTGCGCCGCAACATCGTTTTGGGCAAGTTGGAGGGCAATAACCCGGCCGGTTCGGTAAAGGACCGCGCTGCGGTCTCCATGATCGGCCGCGCCCAAGAGCGCGGCGACATCCGGCCCGGCGACACCTTGATAGAGGCCACTTCCGGTAACACCGGCATTGCCCTGGCCATGGCCGCCGCCATCATGGGCTACCGCATGGTGCTCATCATGCCCGAGGACTTGTCCATAGAGCGCGCCCAAACCATGAAGGCCTTTGGCGCCGAACTCATACTCACCCCCAAGGCAGGCGGCATGGAACATGCGCGCGACCTGGCCGACCGCATGCAGGCCGAGGGCAAAGGCCGCGTGCTGGACCAGTTTGCCAATGGCGATAACCCGCGCATCCATTTTGAGACGACAGGCCCTGAAATTTGGCGCGACACAGCTGGTGGCGTTACCCACTTTGTCAGTGCCATGGGCACCACCGGCACCATCACCGGGGTAGGGCGTTACCTTAAGCAGCAAAACCCGGCCATTCGCATCATCGGCGCGCAGCCCGCCGAAGGCTCGCGCATCCCTGGCATACGCAAATGGTCACCTGACTATTTGCCCAAAATTTACGACGCCAGTTATGTGGACGAAATCCGTCTGGTCAGCCAGATGGACGCCGAAGACATGACCCGTCGCATGGCCCGTGAGGAAGGCATTTTTGCCGGTGTGTCGGCGGCGGGTGCGTGCTGGATCGCCCAGCAAATCGCCAGCGAAGTGCACGATGCGACGATTGTTTTTATCGTCTGCGACCGGGGTGATCGTTACCTTTCTACCGGCGTTTTTCCCGCTTGAGCCCACTAGCAAGCTATGACCCACGCATTTAAGTTTTGTCCCCACTGCGCCACCGCGTTGGCCTGGGTCACGCAAGCCGAAGATGGCGGCGACAAGTCGCGCCTGCGCTGCACAGCTTGCGACTTTACCCATTGGAACAATCCTACGCCGGTGCTGGCCGCAGTGATTGAAATCGAAGGCCGTGTGCTACTGGCGCGCAATGCCGCCTGGCCGGGCAAGATGTATGCGCTGATCACCGGTTTTATGGAAGCGGGTGAAACACCCCAAGAAGGCATCGCCCGCGAAATCTCAGAAGAAACCGCGCTGACTACTGACGCACTGAACCTGATCGGCGTGTACGATTTTCAGCGCATGAACCAGATCATCATTGCCTACCATGCGGTATGCCATGGTGAAGTGCGGCTCTCGCCCGAACTGGTGGATTACCGCATGTATGCGCTCGAGGACCTGAAATGCTGGCCCGCCGGTACTGGCTATGCACTGGCCGACTGGCTGCGCTCGCGCGGGCACACACCGCAATTTATTGAATGGGCCAAGCGCGATGAAAGCGCAGCCCCGCGCGCTGAAAGCTAATTTTCCAAGGCCACCATGAGTACCGAATACACCATTGCCAAAGAAGTGGATAGCCGGGGACTGAACTGCCCGCTACCCATACTCAAAGCCAAACGCGCGCTGGCCGATATGCAAAGCGGCGAGGTGCTCAAAGTCATCGCCACCGACCCCGGCTCGGTGCGCGACTTCCAGGCCTTTGCCAAGCAAACCGGTAACACCTTGATAGACCAGCAAACCGTGGATAAGGAATTTATTCACCTGATGCGCAGGCGCTAAGGCCGGGCGTCATCAATATGAATCCCTTGCCCGAAATTGCTATGTCCACCGCACAGTCCGCCAACTTCTCGATGTGTGTCTATTGCGGTTCGCGCCCAGGCGCCGATCCGCGCTTTGCACAATCGGCACGCGATACCGGTGCCTTGATCGGTAGCCAGGGCTGGGAATTGGTTTATGGGGGCGGCAAAGTGGGACTGATGGGCATGGTGGCCGACGCCACACTGGCCGCAGGGGGCACGGTGTACGGCGTGATTCCACAAACCCTGATAGACAAAGAAGTGGGCCACACCGGCCTGACCGAGTTGCATGTAGTGGACAACATGCACACCCGAAAAACCATGATGTTTGAGCGTGCCGATGCGTTTGTGGCCCTGCCCGGCGGCATAGGTACTTTTGAAGAACTGTTTGAAATCTGGACCTGGTACCAACTGGGCATGCACCACAAGCCCTTTGGCTTGCTCAATGTGGCTGGCTACTACGACTCGCTGATCGCCATGCTGGACAGCATGGTGGTTAAGGGGTTTCTCAACCCTGCGGTGCGTGCACTATTGGAGGTGGGTACGGATGCGGGGGAGTTGTTGCAGCGGCTCCACCAGTTGGCTAGTGGGGACAAGTGAAGACGCCAACTCCAGGCGGACGTGATGCCAGTTGCCGGTGCTTTATTTCACTGTGGGCATGACGCACCGCCAACGGACGATGGACATTTTTTATTTGCTTAGTACATTGAGTAATTTATCTCATTGTATTGAGTAAATTCATTTACGTCAAAAAATGCCAATCAAATCAATGCCTTAGCGTACTGGTTACGGCTTGATCCCCGCCCATCATTGGGGACATCAGGGGCGCAGCACCTTTAAGCCAGGCGCTCCAGTTGCCCTCGCACCTTGGACAAGGTGCTTTCAAAATCCGCCATGCGCTGGCGCTCTTGGGTTATCACAGCGGGCGGTGCTTTCGCCACAAAGGCTTCATTGGACAACTTGCCCTGGGTCTTGGATATTTCGCCTTCTAAGCGCGCGATTTCTTTGGACAGGCGCACTTTTTCTGCAGCCACATCTACCTCGATGAACAAGCACATGCGCATTTCGCCCACTACGGCCACGGGCGCGGCTTGCGCTGCGCTTTGCCAGGCGGCTTCGTCGTCAAACACTTTCACATCGCTGAGCTTGGCTAGCGCTTGCAAAACTTTGGCATTGGCGCGCATAAAGTCGGCATTGCCCAGCGCGAACAGCGGCATTTTGGTGGCCGGGGACACATTCATTTCGCCACGCAAATTGCGGCAGGCATCAACCAGGGCTTTGAGCTGGTTGACATTGGCAATGGCTTGCAGGTCCACCTTGTTCAGTTGCGCCTCGGGGTAGCGCGCAATGCTGACTGAAGGCCCGGCCAGACCGGCCACGGGTGCGACTTTTTGCCAGAGTTCTTCGGTGATAAACGGAATGACCGGATGCGCCAGGCGCAAGATGGCCTCCAGGGTTCGAATCAGCGTGCGCCGGGTTGCGCGCTGCTGCGCCGGGTCGCCATTTTGGATTTGCACTTTTGCAATTTCCAGGTACCAGTCGCAGTATTCGTTCCAGACAAATTCATAGATCGCGGTGGCTACGTTATCCAACCGGTATTCGGCAAAGCCTTTGGCTACCTGGTCTTCGGTTTGTTGCAGTACCGAGCTGATCCAGCGGTCGGCCTGGCTGAATTTGAGGTATTGGTAGAAAGGGCCGGCGGCGATATCTTGTCCATCTGCGCCCACGCACGGAGGCGTACATTGTTCTTTGGTGTGTTCTTGCAAACCGCAGTCCTGGCCTTCGCAATTCATCAGCACAAAGCGGGTGGCGTTCCACAGTTTGTTACAAAAATTGCGATAGCCTTCGCAGCGCTTACTGTCAAAGTTGATGTTGCGCCCCAGACTGGCCAGCGCGGCAAAGGTAAAGCGCAAGGCGTCTGCGCCATAGGGTGGGATGCCTTCGGGGAATTCTTTTTGTGTGTTTTTGCGCACTTGCGGCGCGGTCTCGGGTTTGCGCAAGCCTTGGCTGCGCTTGTCCAGCAGGGGCGCAAGGGCTATGCCGTCGATCAGGTCCACCGGGTCGAGCACATTGCCTTCGGACTTGCTCATTTTTTTGCCTTGGGCGTCGCGCACCAGGCCGTGGATGTACACGTCCTTAAAGGGCACACGGCCGGTGAAGTGCGTGGTCATCATGATCATCCGGGCGACCCAGAAGAAGATGATGTC
>JBBAPY010000173.1:0-6759 GCA_040400635.1 Rhodoferax sp. | reverse complement strand
AGGATCGAACTGGCGACCTTCAGCGTGTTAGGCTGACGTCATAGCCACTAGACCACAGGTGCCCTGACGTTGTGGGCGCACCGCCTCGCGGACAATTTTCCAGTTGTCCCCCTGGCGCATCATTTCCAGGGTTTTTCGGCTGGAAATGGCAATGCCGTTGGCACGGTAGTCCTGGCGGAATTTGACCAGTGCGGTGTTGCCACGCACCAGCGTCTGCAAATCTGTAATTTTGATGGAAATACTAGCCTTGCCCTCGATGCGTGCACGTCGCTCCTCTTCCCAAGCACTGCGGCTCTGTTTACCTGCGGGATCGAAGTCACGGCCATAGGCTGCGAAATAGGCCTTGAGATTCTTATCGCCCCAGGCCGTGGCCCAGTTCTGCACCGCTTGCTCGACCTCGCGGTTGGCTGTGGTGTCAACCAGCGGAGCGGGCGCCGCTTTGCTGGTCGGAGGCGGGGTATCGTCCACCGGTTTGCGTGCTGCGGGCGCGGGTTCGCGCGCCGGCTTAATTGCGGGTTCCGGCAAGGGCGCGGCTTTGGGCGCCGGTTCGGGGCTGGCTTTGGTAGCGGCAATGGCCACCTGCGTGGCCGGCGCTACCGGGGCAGGCTGCACTTTGGGTAGCGCTGCCAACTGTGCGGCACTGAGTTTGGTCGGATTGAGCGTGATGATTTGCCGCACCAGGGCCAGTTTTGGCGCCACAGCAGCACTACTGAGATCAATTTGCAAGGCCTTGTTATAAGCCGCGCTGGAAAGGCGGCCATACACATCGGCTAAGTTTTCATGCGCTGTCGAATAGCTGGGGTTGGTGCGTAATGCCATTTCAAATGCGGTGCGCGCTTTATCCAACTGGTTTTGATCCGCGTAAATAACGCCCAGGTTGTTATAAGGCTCAGGCAATTCTGGGAAGTCTTCGTTCATGCGCGCGAAGGTGCTTATCGCATCGGCGGGCTTGCCTGCATCGCGTTGCACCAAGCCTTTGAGCAGGCGCATTTGCGCATCTTTGGGACGTGAGCTGAGATAAACCTCTGCCTTGGCCAGCGCTTCAGCAAACTTGCCCTCGCGGCTAAGTTGGGCTACTTCGCTGAAATCATCGGCCCATGCCTTGCCGGCCAGGGCGCTTGTCAATAGAAGTGACAATAGACATACAGCAAAACGCGGGCTTTTTCGCATGGTGAGGGCGTAACAATTTCTTAACGATAACAGGCCAACGAAAGTGCCGCCTTTATACTGCGCGGGATTGTAGCGGAGGGCTTCTTTATATCGGAACTACTCCTCGGGAATGCAACAGACCTTGACCAAGATGTTTGTTCCGCCCCAAAATGCCAAGAGACTAATTTATTTCCCATGGGCTTGCGACTTCATAACACCTTATCCGGGCAACTGGAGGATTTCTACCCTTTGCAGGCCGGTCATGTGCGCATGTACGTGTGCGGCATGACGGTGTATGACAACTGCCACCTGGGCCATGCGCGTTCAATGCTGGCGTTTGACGTGGTCCAGCGCTGGCTAAAAGCGAGCGGCTACCAGGTCACCTATGTACGCAATGTCACCGACATTGACGACAAAATTATCCGCCGCGCGCTGGACAACGGTGAAACCATTCGGTCCCTCACCGATCGCATGGTGCAAAACTTGCATCGAGATGCCGATGCATTGGGCGTTGAGCGGCCCACGCACGAGCCTCGGGCCACCGACTTTGTGCCGCAAATGCTCAGCTTAATCCAAACACTGGAAACCAAGGGCTATGCCTATCGCGCCAGTAACCAAGATGTGAACTTTGCGGTGCGCAAGTTCGAGGGATACGGCAAGTTGTCGGGTAAGTCCATCGACCAATTGCGTGCCGGCGAGCGCGTTGCCGTCGATGAAGGTAAGCGCGACCCGCTGGACTTTGTGGTTTGGAAAGCTGCCAAGGAATCCGAGCCGCAAGAGGCTAAGTGGGACAGCGTGTATGGGCCCGGTCGCCCCGGCTGGCATATCGAGTGCTCAGCCATGGCTTGCCAGCTCCTGGGTGAGTCGATCGACATTCACGGCGGTGGGGCCGATCTTCCCTTTCCGCACCATGAAAACGAAATCGCCCAAAGCGAGGCGGCCAGTGGCAAGCCTTTGGCACGCTATTGGATGCACAACGGTTTCGTGACGCGAGATAACGAAAAAATGTCCAAAAGTTTGGGCAATTTTTTCACCATCCAAGAGATATTGGCCCGCTTTGACGCCGAGACTACCCGGTTTTTTGTTGTGCGCTCCCACTACCGCAGCGCGCTCAATTACAGCGACGCGCATATTGAAGATGCGCGCATTGCGCTCAAACGCCTGTACACCTGTTTGCAAGCGGTACCACCCCAAGCCCAAGCGATGCAGATCGATTGGACCGCGCCCTACGCGGATCGTTTCAAGGCGGCGATGGACCAGGACTTTGGCACGCCTGAGGCGGTGGCCGTGTTGTTTGACCTGGCTTCGGAGGTCAATCGCACCCATTCGCCGCAACTGTCTTCCTTGTTGCGCGCATTGGGCGGTGTAATTGGACTCTTGCAGTCGCCGCCGGAAGTATTTTTGCGTGCGGGCAGCTCGGTGGATACGAGCCAAATCGAAGCGCTGATCACCGAGCGGCAGGCTGCCAAAGCGGGGCGTGATTTTGCCCGTGCTGACGCTATTCGCAACCAACTGTTGGCGCAGGGCATTGTGCTCAAAGACTCAGCCCAGGGCACCACCTGGGAAGCCGCAGCGGTATGAGCACCACGGCCCAGCCCGCGCTGCAATTGCTTCGCCCCGACTTCTGGGACGACGCTTGCAAACACCTGATGAAAAAAGACCGGGTGTTAAAGCGCCTGATCCCGCAGTTCAAAGACGCGACTCTGCAAACCCGGGGTAATGCCTTTGTGACGCTGGCGCGCAGCATTGTGGGTCAGCAAATTTCGGTCAAGGCGGCGCAAACCGTATGGGACCGCTTTGCCCTGCTGGCGCCGCAAATGACGCCCAAGCGCGTGCTCAAGCTCAAGGTCGACGATATGCGGGCAGCGGGACTGAGCGCCCGTAAGGTGGAATACCTGGTGGACCTGGCGGTGCATTTTGATACCCACCAGTTGCGCGTGAACCAATGGACGGATTTGCCCGACGAGGACATCATTGCTGAACTGACGGCGGTGCGCGGCATCGGGCGCTGGACTGCGGAAATGTTTTTGATCTTCCATCTGACGCGGCCCAACGTGCTGCCTTTGGACGATGTGGGCCTGATTAACGGCATCAGCCGCAACTATTTTTCAGGCGAAGCGGTCAGTCGCAGCGATGCGCGCGAGGTGGCCGCAGCCTGGGCGCCCTATTGCAGCGTGGCAACTTGGTATATTTGGCGCTCGCTCGACCCTGTGCCGGTGGACTACTGAGCAATTGGGGTTAGGGGCAGGGCATCAACCTGGAGGAGGGTGAAATTGGCCAAAAAGACATTTCTCGACTTTGAGTCGCCGATTGCGGAGCTCGAAGGCAAGATCGAAGAGCTGCGCTATGTGCAGAACGAATCAGCGGTGGATATTTCCGCCGAGATCGAACAACTGAGCAAAAAAAGCCAGCAGTTGGTCAAAGACATTTATAGCAATCTCACGCCCTGGCAAATCACCAAAATAGCGCGCCACGCCGAGCGCCCTTACACGCTGGACTACGTCAGCGAAATCTTCACCCACTTTATCGAGCTGCACGGCGATCGGCATTTTGCCGACGACCTGAGCATCGTCGGCGGCTTGGCTCGCTTTAACGGCACACCCTGCATGGTGCTGGGCCAGCAAAAAGGACGCGACACCAAAGAGCGCGGCCTGCGTAATTTCGGCATGAGCAAGCCCGAGGGCTATCGCAAAGCGCTGCGTTTAATGAAACTGGCCGAAAAATTTAAATTGCCAGTTTTCACCTTTGTTGATACGCCCGGTGCCTACCCCGGTATTGATGCAGAAGAGCGCGGTCAGTCTGAAGCCATTGGCCGCAATATTTTTGAAATGGCCCAGCTGGAAGTGCCCATCATCACCACCATCATCGGCGAGGGCGGCTCCGGTGGCGCGCTGGCCATTTCGGTGGCGGACCAGGTGGTGATGTTGCAATACTCCATTTACTCGGTCATCAGCCCAGAAGGCTGTGCTTCTATTCTTTGGAAAACCTCGGACAAGGCGCAAGAGGCAGCCGATGCACTAGGCATAACTGCGCTTCGCCTGAAGGCCTTGGGGCTGGTGGACAAAATCGTCAGTGAACCGGTCGGCGGTGCGCACCGCGACCACAAGCAGGCGGCGGTGTTCCTCAAGCGCGCTTTGGGCGATGCTTTCCGCCAGGTGAGCGAACTGCGCGTCAAAGAGCTGCTGGACCGCCGCTACGACCGTCTGCAAAGCTACGGACGCTTTACCGACACCAAGGCCAGCGGCAAATAGGCCTTGGCAGCGCCATGACCCGCCCGCTGGACGCGGCGATTTCGGCCTTTGAACCCCGCTTGCCGTTAGCTATTGCCTATAGCGGCGGCGCAGACTCCACCGCACTTTTGCATGCCTGCGCAGCGCGCTGGCCCGGTCAGGTGGTGGCGCTGCACGTCAATCACGGACTGCAAGCGGCTGCTGCGGATTTTGAGCAGCATTGCCAATCGGTGTGCGCAAGCCTGGTGCTTCCGCTGCACGTGCTGCGGGTCGATGCCCATGCCCGCCCCGGCCAAAGCCCCGAGGACGCCGCTCGCCTTGCCCGCTACGGGGCATTGCGCCGCTTTGCCCTGCCCGAAAACGGCGAGCCCCCTTGCGCCACCGTAGCGCTAGCTCAGCATGCGGACGACCAGGTGGAAACGCTGCTACTGGCCTTAAGCCGTGGCGCGGGACTGGCGGGCCTGAGTGCCATGCCGGCCCGCTGGATGCGCGATGGGGTGGATTACGCCCGCCCTTTGCTCGATGTCAGCGCAGCGGATATTCGTACTTGGTTGCATGCCCATGGATTGCCCTGGATCGAAGACCCCAGCAACGCACACACTGATTTTTTGCGTAACCGTTTGCGGGCCGAGTTGGTGCCAGTGCTGCGTACCATCATTCCGCATTACGCCGACACTTTGTCTCGCAGCGCAGCGCATGCGGCGCAGGCCCAAAGTTTGTTAACTGAACTAGGCCAGGCCGACTTGCAGTCGCTGTGTGGCTCCGACAGCAACAAGCCTTCGATTGTGCAACTGCAAACTTTGTCCACCGCACGCCAGGCCAATGTTCTTCGCCATTGGCTGGCCAGCGTGCACCACACCCAAGCCAGCAGCGCGCAATTGCAAGAATTGCTGGGGCAGATTGCCGCATGCACCACGCGCGGACACCAGTTGCATATCCGCGTCGGACACGGCTTTGTGCGACGCAGCAATGCAGTGCTCGATTGGTACAATCCTTTGGTTTAGCTTCGTACAAATACCATCCATGGCTCTCATAGTTCATAAGTACGGCGGCACCTCCATGGGCTCGACCGAACGCATCCGCAACGTCGCCAAGCGGGTCGCCAAATGGCACCGCGCAGGGCACCAAATGGTGGTAGTCCCCTCCGCCATGAGCGGTGAAACCAACCGCCTATTGGGTTTGGCCAAAGAACTGGCCCCCAGTAAAGCATCCCCCTCCTATGAGCGCGAGCTCGACATGCTGGCCTCCACTGGTGAGCAGGCCTCTAGCGCACTGCTGGCCATTGCCTTGCAGGCCGAAGGGCTGGAGTCCGTCAGCTATGCCGGCTGGCAAGTGCCAATACGCACCAACAACGCCTTCACCAAAGCGCGTATCGAGTCGATTGACGACGCCCGCGTGCGCGCTGACCTGGACGTCGGCAAGGTTGTTATCGTTACCGGCTTTCAAGGCATGGACGACGCGGGCAACATCACCACGCTCGGGCGGGGTGGCTCCGACACTTCAGCGGTGGCTGTGGCCGCTGCCATGAAGGCGCAGGAATGCCTGATTTACACCGACGTCGATGGCGTCTACACCACCGACCCGCGCATCGTGCCCGAGGCGCGCCGCCTCAAAACTGTCAGCTTTGAAGAAATGCTGGAAATGGCCTCGCTGGGCTCCAAAGTGCTGCAAATTCGCTCGGTGGAGTTTGCGGGTAAATACCGCGTGCCGCTGCGGGTGCTAAGCAGCTTTACCCCCTGGGATATTGATATTCACGAAGAGGCCGCCTCCGGCACCTTGATCACTTTTGAGGAAGACGAACACATGGAACAAGCCATCGTTTCAGGCATTGCCTTTAACCGCGACGAAGCCAAAATTGCGCTGCGCGGCGTGCCTGACAAGCCCGGCATTGCTTACCAGATTTTGGGTGCGGTGGCGCAGGCCAATGTGGATGTGGACATGATCATCCAGAACATCAGCAAAGATGGCAAAACCGACTTCAGCTTCACCGTCAACCGGGGCGACTACGCCAAGACCATGGACTTGCTGCGGGCCAGCGTCATCCCCGCACTGGGCGTAGTCGATTTGGAAGGCGATACCAAAATCTGCAAAGTGTCTATTGTCGGTATCGGCATGCGCAGCCATGTGGGCATCGCCAGCAAAATGTTCCGCGCCTTGAGCGAAGAGGGCATCAACATCCAGATGATCTCCACCTCCGAGATCAAGACCTCGGTAGTGATTGACGAAAAATACATCGAATTGGCCGTGCGCGCCCTGCACAAAGCCTTCGACCTGGACCAACCCGCCGCCGCCTGAGCCAGCGGCAAACCGTGACATAATCGCCCGACTGGAAACGTGACCGAGTGGCCGAAGGTGCTCCCCTGCTAAGGGAGTATGGGGT
>JBBAPY010000172.1:0-6772 GCA_040400635.1 Rhodoferax sp. | reverse complement strand
CCGTCTTCCAGGTAGCTGAGCGAATCGCCCATGTTTTCGGCTTCGACTTCGTACTGGTTGTAGTCCGCGTCCATGCACACATACATGGGGTCTGCGAAATAGGAATAGGTGCACTCTTTCTTATCGAGGATGACCTGGTCCATTTTGTCGTCCGCTTTGAACACCACTTCGGTGCCGAAGTTGGCAATCAGGCTTTTGAGCTTCATGCGCACGGTGGCCGAGTTGCGGCCGCCACGGCTGTATTCGGTTTTCAGAACGACCATCGGGTCTTTGCCGTGCATGATCACATTACCGGCGCGAATTTCCTGGGCAATTTTCATAAACAATCCGTCAGATTGGGGAGCCGCTAGAGGCAGCCTTAGACCGCGAAATGCGGCGGGGCGTGGTGCTGCGCCAAAACGCATAAGTCACCAGCAAAGCGCGCTATTTTATCGCCAATCCGTGGCTCTATCCCCTTGGCGCACTGCATTGCGCTGCGCAAGTCCTTTGGGGTGGTGCCTGTTTTAGGCTGGCACAGCGGGCGGGTTTGCATTGTGCAGCACGGCCCCATGGATCAATTGGCTGCACAAATCGGTGTTTTGCGCCAGCCGGGCGGCCAGTGCTGCGGCATGGCGGGGCCAGACGCCATCGCGCTCCCACGGCCATGCCAGCGCAGGCGAAGCTTGGCTAGCGTTTGGTGGGCCATTCCAAAAATCATGCCAAATGCGCAACGGGGCATCGGCGGTTATGGTTTCCAAATAGGCCCGCAGTTTGGGCTGGTGGGCGCAATCGTCCTGCGGGTAAATTTGCCACACACAGGGTTTGCCGGCCTGCACGGCCTGGGCCAGCGAGTCCTCGCCGCGCACCAGATTGAGGTCACACAGGGCCAGCAGTCGGTCAAATACGTTTTGCGGTAGATGGGGCAGAAAGCGCATGCGCAATGGGCCCCGGTGCTCATCGGGCAGGGCAGCCAGCGCGTCCCGCACGGCTTGGGCGCTTTGCCCAGCGGCGACCAGCAATTGCACCGCTTGCCCGCTGACCAGCAGTGCTTGCAGTAAGGCGGCAATGGGCGCGTTGGCGTAAGAGAACAACAGCACCATGCGTTCCCCGGGTGCATGGGGTGCAAATGCGGCCACGGCCGGGTCGGCCCACGTGGGCGCTTGCGCGGCAGCTGCGTCATTACGAACCAATAAGCCGCCGCTGGCTGGGCTGAATCCAGGATAGAAAAAATTCTTGGTCCAGCCCTTGGCCGGGCCCTGCAATACCGGCGACGGCAGGCCATGGCTGCGCAGCGCAAAGGGCTCGGCGCTCAGGTACTCTAAATTGATCCAGGCGGGGCGCCGGCCCAGGGTGTTAGCGGCATCCACCTGGGTCTGCAACCATCTTGGCGCTATCTCGCAGCCAAAGGCCTCTATCCACACATCGGCCAAGGGGAGCGCCGGGACTGGTGGCGCGTAGGTGGCCGATGGCCAGTCATGCACGCTTATACCTAGCCGCTCGCCTTGCGCCGCCCCCGGCGCCATCCATTGCAAAGGCCGCTTATCGTCCAGCCACAGGCGCACCCTATGGCCACGCAGCGCGAGCTGATCGGCCAGGCGCCAGCAAACGCCGACATCACCGTAGTTGTCAATTACCTGGCAAAAAATGTCCCAAAGCATGGGCTTTTCGCGAACTGGCCGATGTTGCGTGAGCGCTGGGGCTAATGCTCTTGCATCGGCTTGGAGCGCGTGTGGGGTGCGGGTTGGCATAGCGCAATTGTCCCTGTTGGCAGATGGAGGGGAGCGAGGCAGGTCAGGGTCCTGCGAAAACTCTGACAATACGCGCATGACAGCGTCACCAACCCCCATCCATAGCGAAGCGCTGCTGCGCGAAGTGGCGGCATTGCCGACCTTGCCTGGCGTTTACCGCTACTTTGATGCGCAGGACCAGGTGCTGTACGTGGGCAAAGCCATCAGCCTGAAAAAGCGCGTGGCCAGTTACTTCCAGAAAAACCATGGCGGCACGCGCATCGGCCATATGGTGAGCAAGATTGTGCGCATGGAGACCACGGTGGTGCGCTCTGAGGCCGAGGCCTTGCTGCTAGAAAACAACCTCATCAAGACACTCAATCCCAAGTACAACATCTTGTTTCGGGACGACAAAAGCTACCCATATTTAAAGATGACAGCCGCCAACCCCGAGGCCACGCCCGACACGCCCGACACGAGCGCGCGCAAAAGCGGCAAACCGGGCACGGACCCGCAGCAGTTTTCCCGGGTCGCCTATTACCGGGGCGGGGTGGAGAAAAAGCACCACTACTTTGGTCCCTATCCCAGCGCCTGGGCGGTGAAAGAGGCTATTTTGTTGATGCAAAAAGTCTTTCGCCTGCGCACCTGCGAGGACTCGGTGTTCAGCAACCGCACACGCCCCTGCTTGCTCTACCAAATCAAACGCTGTTCGGGGCCGTGCGTGGGTCACGTCAGCGCCCCTGACTATGCCCAAGATGTACGCGACGGCCAGCGCTTTTTGCAAGGTGATGCGCAAGAGGTGCTGAAGTCCTTGGAAAAACGCATGATGGCGCATGCCGAGCGCCTGGAGTTTGAGCAGGCGGCCGAATTGCGCAACCAGGTGGCGGCGCTTTCTAATGTGCTGCACCAGCAATCGGTGGACAACGTGTCGGACCGCGATGTAGACATCCTGGCCGTCAAAGTGCAGGGCGGCAAGGCGTGCGTGAACCTGGCCATGGTGCGCGGCGGTAGGCATTTGGGAGACCGGCCTTACTTTCCGGTGCACGTGGAAGAGTCCGCCGTGCTGCTGGACGACGAGGGCGCCTCAGACACACCGCAAAGCCCCGAGTCGCAGGTGCTGGAGGCCTTTTTGGCGCAGCATTATCTGGGCGTACCGATGCCTGCCGTTTTGGTGGTTAGCGAGCCGGTGGGCAAAGGCTTGCTGGCGGCCTTGTCCGAGCAGCATGGTTTTAAGGTCAGCGCGGTGCACCAACCGCGTGAGCAGCGCCGCGCCTGGCTGGACATGGCACAAACCAATGCCGCTTTGCAATTGGCCCGCTTATTGGCCGAGGAGGGCTCGCAGCAGGCCCGCACCCGCGCCCTCGCCGAGGCACTGGACCTGGCCATGGAAGACCTAGCAGCCCTGCGCATTGAGTGCTTTGACATTTCGCACACAGCAGGCGAGGCGACGCAAGCCTCCTGCGTCGTCTTTCAGCAGCACGCCATGCAAAACGCCCAATACCGGCGCTACCGCATCGAGGACATCACCCCTGGCGACGACTATGCCGCCATGCGCCAGGTGCTGACGCGGCGCTACGGCAAAGTGGCCGAGGCGCTGGACCTGGCCAAGCACGAGGGGCGCCTGCCTTCGGCCCAGGAGCGTATGCCCGACCTGGTGCTGGTGGACGGCGGCAAAGGCCAGGTGTCCATGGCGCGCGAAGTCTTTGTGGCCCTGGGCTTGGACCTGGCGCTGATCGTCGGCGTGGAAAAAGGCGAGGGGCGCAAAGTCGGGCTGGAAGAATTGGTGTTTGCCGACGGGCGCGACAAGGTCTATCTGGGCGCTGACTCGGCGGCACTGATGCTGGTGGCCCAGATCCGCGATGAGGCGCACCGCTTTGCCATTACCGGCATGCGCGCCCAGCGGGCGCGGGTACGGGTCGATGGCGGCAAGCTGGAAGAAATCGCCGGCGTGGGCCCCAAGCGCCGGGCTAAGCTTTTGCAGCGCTTTGGCGGCGTGCGCGGCGTGGCCCAGGCTAGCGCCAAAGATTTGGCTTCGGTCGATGGCATCTCCCCGGAACTGGCCGAAGAAATTTACCGCGCCCTGCACTGAGCGGCGCGGCCTGTCATATTCCCCATGCCACAATCGCGCGCATGTTTCTGACTATCCCCACAATACTGACTTGGACCCGCATATTTGCGATTCCGCTCATCGTGGGAGTGTTCTATGCGCCCGAGGCCTTTGCCACGTTGCCCGAGAAAAACCTCATCGCGACCGTGATGTTTGTGCTTTTCGCGCTGACCGATTGGCTCGATGGTTACCTGGCGCGCAAACTCAATCAGGCATCTTCCTTTGGCGCCTTTTTGGACCCGGTGGCCGATAAGTTCCTGGTGTGTGCCTGCGTTCTGGTGCTGGTGCATTTGCAGCGGGCGGATGTGTTTGTGGCACTCATCATCATTGGGCGCGAGATTGCGATTTCAGCTTTGCGCGAATGGATGGCGCGCATTGGCGCCACCAAAAGCGTGGCGGTTCATGTGATCGGCAAGCTCAAGACGGTGGTGCAAATGGTCGCCATCCCTTTCTTGCTGTTTGACGGTATGGCCTTTGGCGTGCTCGATACCCATTGGTGCGGCACCTGGTTGATCTGGGTGGCAGCGGTGCTGACCGTCTGGTCCATGGTGTATTACCTGCAAAAAGCATTGCCCGAAATACGCGCCCGCAGCCACTAGGAGCTTGGCGTTGCGCGCAGGCCGTTTGCGCATAGAATCCGCGACGCGCCCGCGTGGGCTTGCCGGGTACCCCCAAGGCAAGTCCGTTCGGGGTGCGGCAATAAAATCGCCGCCGCAGTCAGTAGGCTTGGTGCAGCAATCAGGCGCACCGCCCGCTGAAGTCAGATTGGTAGTTCAGGTGGGGTGATTAGCTCAGTTGGTAGAGCGGCGCCTTTACACGGCGTAGGTCGGCGGTTCGAGCCCGTCATCACCCACCACCCTAACCGGCACAAGGCGAACCGCAGGTTCGCCTTTTTTTGTGAGTCCCTGGAGATAGCGCATGTTTGAATTCGTCCGCAAGCACAACAAGATCATGATGTTTCTGATGTTCTTGTTGATCATTCCCGCTTTTGTGCTGGTGGGCGTGGACGGATACCGCCGGATCAACGAGTCCGGCGCAGCAGTGGCCAAAATCGCCAGCTACAACATCACCCAGGCCGAGTGGGATGCCGCCCACAAAAATGAGGTGGACCGCTTGCGGGCCTCGCGCCCCGAACTGGACGCCAAGTTGATGGACTCGCCGCAGGCGCGCTATGTCACGCTGGAGCGATTGGTGCGGGAGCGTGTCATGACTGAAGCGGTAGGTGCTTCCCTGCTGCCTATCACCGATGCCCGTTTGGCGCGCGAACTACAGCAGATTCCCGCCATCGCTTCGCTGAAAAAGCCCGATGGCAGCTTTGACAAAGAGCGTTATGAACAAATTGCGGCTAGTCAGGGCTTGACCACTTCCGGTTTGGAAGCACGGATCCGGCAGGATTTGTCGCTACGGCAGGTGGAGTCAGGTGTGAGTAGTACCGCGTTCGCGCCCAAGACTGTTGCCGACATGGCTTTGAATGCCTTTTTTGAACGCCGCGATGTGCAGGTGGCGCGTTTCAGTCCTGCCGAATTTGCAGCCAAAGTGCAAACCAGTGCTGCAGACATCGATACCTTTTACAAAGCAAATAGCGCATTATTCCAGGCGGCCGAGACGGCTGATGTGCAATATTTGGTTTTCGATCTGGAGGCTGTGAAAAAGTCGATCAGCGTGCCCGAAGCCGATGTGCGTACCTATTACGAGCAAAACATTGCGCGCCTGCAGTCCAAAGAAGAGCGCCGTGCCAGCCACATACTCATCAGCGGCTCTAAAGACATGCCTGCTGCTGAGCGCGAAAAAGCCAAAGCGCAGGCGCAGGATTTGCTGGATAAAGTGAAGGCTAAACCGGACAGCTTTGCGCAGTTAGCGGCCAAGTTTTCGCAAGACCCCGGCTCTGCTGCTAAAGGGGGTGATCTGGATTTTTTTGCGCGTGGCGCCATGGTCAAGCCCTTTGAGGACAGCGCATTTAGGTTGAAAAAAGGCGAAACAAGCGGTCTGGTGGAGAGTGATTTTGGCTACCACATCATTCGCTTGACCGATATCAAAACGCCAGCGGCGCCAAGTTTTGACAGCATGCGCGAGAAGTTAGAAGCGGAACTCAAAACCCAGCAGGCCCAGCGCAAATTTGCCGAACAGGCCGAACTATTTACCAATGCGGTTTATGAGCAGGCGGACAGCTTACAAGCCGCCGCCGACCGCTTGAAGCTCAGCATTCAAAGCGTCAACGGCCTGCCGAAAGCGCCTAATAAAGGCGTAAGCGGCCCACTAGCCAATGCCAAATTGCTGGGGGCTTTGTTCAGCGCCGATGCGATCGAGAAGAAACACAACACCGAGGCCATAGAAACCGGCCCGAGCCAGATGGTTGCGGCGCGCATCAGCAAACACTACCCGGCGCGCACCAAACCGCTGGACGAGGTAAGGACGGAAGTCAAAGACCGCCTGGTTCAATCGCGCGCCCAAGACATGGCCAAAAAAGAGGGCGAGGCCAAACTCGCTGATTGGAAAAAGCAAGCGGATGAGGCCAAACTTGGCCCAGCCACCGTGCTAGGGCGCGACCAGCCCCTACCCGGCATGAGCCAGGTGCTGATGGATGCCATCCTGCGCGCTGATACTTCCGCACTGCCGGCCTGGCTGGGTGTGGACCTGGGAGCGCAAGGCTATGCGGTGGCCCGCGTGAACAAGGTCTTGCCCCGCAATGCGCCGCAAGCGGCCGTGGCTGAACAGGAGCGCGGCCAGATGGCGCGTTGGCTGGCGGGGGCCGAGTGGGATGCGTATTACGAAGTGTTGAAAAAGCGCTTCAAGGTGCAGATCAAAGTAGCCAAGCCCCAAGCCGATGCCAGTGCAGCGCTTGCCACTGCAGAGTAAGGGCTGCTTTCAAAGCCTTGCTAGAGCGAGGCCAGTTTATAATTCGAATTACGGTGGCTGTAGCTCAGTTGGTAGAGTCCAGGATTGTGATTCCTGTTGTCGT
>JBBAPY010000171.1:0-6797 GCA_040400635.1 Rhodoferax sp. | reverse complement strand
CTGACAGTTTCAACCACCAACTTAAACCTTCAACTACGAACGGGACATCGCCTTGGTGTGCGAGGGTTAACTTAAGTGCTGGACCCGCGTGGCGGTAGCGGCAGGCGGGGTTCCTCACACGCAGGCTTAACGTTCGTCACCCCGCCTGCCGCTACCGCCACGCTGCGAAATTCGTTGTAGCTGTGGCGACTGATTCGAATTGCCATTTCCGTCGAAGAAAGTTCTAACTGTTGGAGCTTGCACCGTAACACCCGCAATAGCCTTGATCTTTATGTACCGCGTCCCCACCAGCCCTTTCGCAGAGGGCACGCAGGCCGGGGCCGGGCGACGAACGATTAGCCTGCGTTGTGAGAAGCCCGGCCCTGGCCTACGTGGCCTCGGGCTCAGCAGAACAGCAAGATAGAAATTAAAGACACAATTGCAGCAACGAAACCAAGAAACGATGCCATGCGCACAGACACCGTCGAATTGCTACAGCAACATGTGATTGACCCCGAGGTCTGCATACGCTGCAACACCTGCGAAGCCACCTGCCCGGTGGGCGCGGTCACGCATGACAGCCGTAACTACGTGGTCGATGCAGACAAATGCAACCACTGTATGGCCTGCGTACCACCCTGCCCAACTGGCTCGATAGACCATTGGCTGCCGGTGCTGCGCAGCAAGGCCTACACACTGCAAGAGCAGCTGTCCTGGGACGAATTGCCAGCACCGCAAACCCATGATGCGGCGCAAGACGCTTCCACCATTACGCAGCTCTCCGGCAGCACGGCGTTTGAGACGGCCAGCAGCTCGGTGCAAGCTGCTGCCAGTACCCAAGCTACGGTGCGTGGCGCAGACAATTGGAGCGCCATGGGTGCCACCGTGCCGCCTTGGTCCGCAGCACATCCGTATACCAATTTGCATGGCCCAAAGTCGCCCACCACCGCGACCGTGGTCGGCAATATGCAGGTCAATGAAGCAGGCACCGACAACGAAACACACCACATCGTGTTGGACTTTGGCAGCATGCCCTTTCCGGTACTCGAAGGCCAGTCGATCGGTATCGTACCGCCCGGTGCGGATGCCAGTGGCAGGCCGCACCACGCACGCCAATATTCCATCGCCAGCCCGCGCAATGGTGAGCGGCCCGGCTATAACAACCTGTCGCTCACGGTCAAGCGCGTGGTGCAAGACCACCAAGGGCAGCCCGTCAAAGGGGTGGCGTCCCACTATTTGTGTGACCTGAAAACTGGCGACGCGGTGCAGGTAATTGGCCCCTTTGGCAGCAGCTTTTTAATGCCCAACCATCCGGGCAGCCATATCGTGATGATTTGCACCGGCACCGGCAGCGCGCCCATGCGCGCCATGACCGAATGGCGCCGCCGCCTGCGGGCCAGTGGCAAGTTTGAAGGCGGCAAGCTGGTCTTGTTTTTCGGCGCACGGACGCAGCAGGAATTGCCTTACTTCGGCCCGCTGCAAAAACTGCCCCAAGATTTCATCGATATCCACTTTGCGTTTTCACGCACGCCCGGCCAGCCCAAGCGCTATGTACAAGATGCGATGCGCGAAGCCGCGCCGCAACTGGCGACCTTATTGCAAGACGCCCAAACCCATTTTTATGTCTGCGGCCTCAAAAGCATGGAAGAAGGCGTGTTGCAAGCGCTGCGCGACATTGCACTGGGCGCTGGCCTGGACTGGACGGCTATTTCCCAGGACTTGAAGCAGCAAGGCCGCTTGCAGTTGGAGACTTATTAGTCCTCATCCTGAACGGATAAGTCACCATTTTTATTCAGCAAAGGTAATCGCTATCCCTATGAACGCTCCCCTGTCCTCCGCAAAAGTCCTGGTCGTAGGCGCTGGCATCATGGGCGCGGGCATCGCGCAAGTGGCTGCGCAGGCCGGGCATAAGGTGTACCTGATGGACGCGCGCGACGGCGCTGCGCGCCAAGCCTGCGCCAAGCTGCGCGAAAGCCTGAACGCGCTGCTTGCCAAAGGTAAATTCACCCGGGAACAAGTGGGCGGCATTCTGGAGCGCATCCAGCCGGTCGATAGCTTGGGCGATGCAGCAGATGCCGGTTTGGTGATTGAAGCCATCGTAGAAAACCTCGATGCCAAGCGCGCCTTGTTTGCCGAGCTCGAATCTTTGTTGGCTGCGGACTGTGTGCTGGCCAGCAACACGTCATCTTTGTCGATTACCGCCATCGCCAAAGGGCTGCGAAATCCGGGTCGGGTGGTGGGCATGCATTTTTTCAATCCGGTGCCTTTGATGAAACTGGTCGAAGTGGTCTCGGGTTTGCAAACCGCGCCGGGCGTGGCACAAGCGATTGTTGATCTGTCCACAGCTTGGGGCAAAGTGCCAGTGCAGGCGCGCTCTACGCCGGGCTTTATCGTCAACCGCATCGCCCGGCCTTTTTATGCCGAAGCGCTGGTGCTCTTGCACGAACAAAGCACCAGCCCGCAGGTGATCGATGCCTGCATGCGCGCCATCGGCTTTCGCATGGGGCCCTGCGAGCTGATGGACTTGATCGGCCACGACACCAATTTTGCGGTGACGCAAGCGGTCTATGCAGCCAACTTTTTTGACAAGCGCTACGCGCCCTCATTGTTCCAAAGTGCGCTGGTCGATGGCGGCATGCTGGGGCGCAAAAGCGGGCGCGGTATTTACGACTACAGCGCGGGCAGCAAGCCGCTGACGGTGGATACACAGCCGCTGCCCCTGCCGGCTATTGCGCACCTGCAACTACACAGCCTCAAGCAAGACGCACAGACCATGATCGACTGGCAAGTGCGCCTGCAAGCGGCAGGCATTGCCACGGATTTAGTCACGACTAGCGATTGGACCGGCCTACAAATCGGAGACCTGCAGATGCGCCAGACCAATGGCCGCCCTGCTTCCGCTTTGGGCCCGCAGGTGGTGGTGTACGACTGGCATCTGCCCCAGGGCGGCGCGCCGGTGCTGGCTTTTGCGGCCTCCAGCGGCGCGTCCGTTGACAACATCGCGCTGGCGCAAGCGTTGCTCGGCGCGCTGGGTTTTGCGCCGCAACGCGTGGCCGATCAGCCCGGGCTGGTGGCGGCGCGCACGCTGGCCATGCTGGTCAATGAAGCCGCTGACGCGGTGCAGCAAGGCGTGTGCGACCCGGCAGGCGCTGATGCCGCGATGAAGCTGGGCGTGAACTACCCCGCAGGCCCGTTTGAATGGCTGGCGCGCTGGGGCGCACCAGCGGTGGTGCAGGTGCTCGAAGCGCTCGATACCCATTACCGGGGCGAGCGCTACCGCGTCAGCCCCTGGCTGCGCCACGCGCTGTGGCAAGCGCAATACGCTGCTTGAGCCATCGCGCGATTTCCCCGTTTTCACTGCGAGACACACCATGCAAGACGCCTTTATTTGTGACGCTATCCGCACCCCCTTTGGCCGCTATGGCGGCGCGCTGTCCTCGGTGCGTACCGATGACTTGGCGGCCATCCCCATCCGTGCCCTGATGCAGCGCAACCCCGGCGTGGACTGGGCCGCCTTGGACGATGTGTTCTACGGCTGTGCCAACCAGGCCGGCGAAGACAACCGCAATGTGGCGCGTATGGCCGCTTTGCTGGCCGGTTTGCCGGTGGACGTGCCCGGCGCCACCCTCAACCGCTTATGCGGCTCCAGTCTGGACGCGGTGGGTAGCGCGGCGCGCGCCATCAAGAGCGGCGAAGCGCAATTGATGATTGCCGGTGGCGTCGAAAGCATGAGCCGCGCGCCTTTTGTCATGCCCAAGATGGACAGCGCCTTTGGCCGCAACAACGCGGTGTACGACACCACCATCGGCTGGCGCTTTATCAACCCGCGCATGCAGCAGCTTTATGGCGTGGACTCCATGCCCGAGACCGCTGAGAACGTAGCGCAGCAATTTGGCATCGACCGGCAAGCCCAGGACCGCATGGCCTTGCGCTCGCAAGAAAACGCGGTGCGCGCCCAAGGCGAAGGCTTCTTTGATGCGGAAATCACGCCGGTCAGCATCCCCCAGAAAAAAGGCGATGCCCTGCTGGTGGCGCGGGACGAACATCCGCGCAGCACGTCTTTGGAAGCGCTGGCCAAGCTCAAACCCATCGTCCATCCCCAAGGCTCAGTGACCGCGGGCAATGCTTCGGGCGTGAACGATGGCGCATGCGCGCTCTTGCTGGCCAGCGCCAGCGCGGCAAAGCAACACAAGCTCAAGCCCCGCGCCCGTGTGCTGGGCATGGCCACTGCAGGCCTGGCGCCGCGCATCATGGGCTTTGGCCCTGCGCCGGCAGTGCGCAAAGTGCTGGCCCAGGCCGGGCTAACGCTGGCACAGATGGACGTGATCGAACTCAATGAAGCTTTTGCCGCCCAGGGTCTGGCGGTCTTGCGCGATCTGGGCCTGGCCGACGACGACGCCCGCGTCAATCCCAACGGCGGCGCCATCGCCCTGGGCCACCCTCTAGGGGCCAGTGGCGCGCGGCTGGTCACCACCTCCCTGAACCAGTTGGAGCGCAGCGGCGGGCGCTATGGCTTGTGCACCATGTGCATCGGCGTCGGCCAGGGCATTGCGCTGGTGGTAGAGCGGGTCTAGACGGCGG
This sequence comes from Rhodoferax sp., assembly GCA_040400635.1. Taxonomy (GTDB): domain Bacteria; phylum Pseudomonadota; class Gammaproteobacteria; order Burkholderiales; family Burkholderiaceae_C; genus Allorhodoferax. The sequence continues at coordinate 2,237 of JBBAPY010000171.1, read as the reverse complement.
GCAGGGCCCGGTTGAGGTAAACACCCGCCCTCAATTGGTACTTCAACTGGCAGATTGAAAGCTACCCAAGGCACAATAGCTGCATGAATAATCAGCCTCCGTTTATCGCGCCCCAAAAATTTACCTCCGCCGCCCTGGCCTTGGGGCAGGTGCAAAGTATTTACGCCCAAAGCATCGCCCATTTGCGCGCCTGCATGCAGGCGTTTGTTGCGGGTGATGATGCGCTGGGCCATGTGCGCGCTTTCTATCCGCTGGTGCGCCTGCATACCGACACCGTCTCACGCACCGGCAAAGCCGAGGGTGCGGGTCTGAGTTACGGCTTTGTAGCCGGGCCGGGACGTTTTGAAACGACGCTCACGCGGCCTGATTTGTACGGGCGCTACTACCTGGAACAGTTTCAGTTGCTGCTCAACAACCATGCAGTGGAACTGGAAATTTGCACCAGCACCCAACCCATACCTGTGCATTTTTCTTTTGCCGACAACGACCACCTGGAAGGCGAGATGGGCGCCGAGCGCCGCGCCCGTATGCGCGATGTGTTTGACCTGCCGGACCTGGCCGCCATGGACGACGGCATTGCCAACGGCACCTATGCGCCCGGCCCCGGCGAGCCGCAGCCGCTGTCGCTATTTACCGCGCCGCGCATGGACTATTCGCTGCACCGCCTGCGCCACTACACCGGCACGCTGCCCGAGCATTTTCAGAACTTTGTCTTGTTTACCAACTACCAGTTTTATATCGACGAATTCATCGCCCTGGGCCGCGCGGCCATGGCCGACGCGCAGAGCCCGTATAGCGCCTTCGTGGAGCCGGGTAACCTGACGACGCGCCGTGTTGCCAGCACTGGGGCCACGACCCAGGCCCAAGGCCATAGCCCGCCGCGCCTGCCGCAAATGCCGGGCTACCACCTGGTGCGTGAAGACGGCAGCGGCATCAGCATGGTCAACATCGGCGTGGGCCCGGCCAATGCCAAAAACATCACCGACCACATCGCCGTGCTGCGCCCGCACGCCTGGATCATGCTGGGCCACTGCGCCGGCCTGCGCAACAGCCAGCAACTGGGCGACTACGTGCTGGCCCACGGCTATGTGCGCGAAGACCATGTGCTGGACGAAGAACTACCGCTGTGGGTGCCCATCCCCGCGCTGGCTGAAGTCCAGGTGGCGCTGGAACAAGCAGTAGCGGACGTCACAGGCTTGCAAGGCAGTGCACTGAAAAATATTTTGCGCACCGGCACCGTGGCCAGCACCGACAACCGCAACTGGGAACTGCTGCCCGACAACCAGGCGCAGCGCCGTTTCAGTCAAAGCCGCGCGGTGGCACTGGACATGGAAAGCGCCACCATCGCGGCCAATGGTTTTCGCTTTCGCGTGCCCTACGGCACCTTGCTGTGCGTCAGCGACAAGCCCTTACACGGCGAAATCAAACTCCCCGGCATGGCCAACCATTTCTACCGCGAACGCATAGACCAGCACCTGCGCATAGGCATGCGTGCCATCGAACTCTTGCGCGAACGCGGCCTGGACCAACTACACAGCCGCAAGCTACGCAGCTTTGCGGAGGTGGCGTTTCAGTAGGAAACCGGTTCGCAGCAGCAACCTGGTCCTTATTCTTACAAAGCCAAGCTATCGGCCTCTAAGCAGCACTACTGCGAATAGATGCTCGTGCCAGCACTTCCAACCGCGAAATACAGGGACGAAGATCCGAGAACGGCCATAAGGTTGCTCGCCGTACGCGTTGATGCGCTGGATACTGCGGTCCATGCGGGCGTGCTGAGCAAGGCGCTGGTGAACACCTTGCCGCCATTGGCCACCACAAGGATCTGGTCGTAGGAAACGTTGACTGCGTTCAGACCCGGCGCCCCGTCAATTGCGGACTGCACGGTCCAAGTGAGGCCGCCGTCCATACTCGTGGTCACCGAGCCAGATGCACCCACCGCGATAACCAAACTGCCGTAGGAGGCGACGCCTTTGAGCGAAGCGCTTGACGCACCGCTTATCGATACAGTGGACCAAGTGATTGCGTCTGCGCTTTTGAATATGGCCCCGTTATCACCCACAGCGATCCAATTCGAGCCTGTGTAAACAAGTCCGTTCAGATTGCCCGAGGCACCGGTGCCGGCTAACCACGCCCCACCCACACTGTCGGAATGCAGGATATTTCCGCCGTTACCGACGATGACAGTTTGGGTTCCGTTCGTTGCAACTGCATTCCATGCCTTGCCGCTAGTCGCGGTG
>JBBAPY010000170.1:6539-6820 GCA_040400635.1 Rhodoferax sp. | reverse complement strand
TTGACGTCCTGCGCCAGCAAATCGAAACCCTCACGCGCAAAGGCGACCTGACCAAAGTGGCTGAGTTGCAATACGGCAAGTTACCGGCTTTGGAAAAGCGACTTAAAGAGGCGCAAGACACCGAAGCGGGAAGGGCCAAAGGCGGCGAGGGTGCGCCGCCGCAATTGCTGCGTACCCAAGTGGGCGCCGAAGAAATCGCCGAAGTGGTGGCGCGCGCCACTGGCATTCCTATCGCCAAGCTGATGCAGGGAGACCGGGAAAAACTGCTTCTCATGGAAGAG
>JBBAPY010000170.1:0-6529 GCA_040400635.1 Rhodoferax sp. | reverse complement strand
AGAGCGTCTGCACCAGCGTGTGGTCGGTCAGGACGAGGCGATCGGTGCAGTGGCAAATGCTATACGCCGCTCGCGCTCGGGGCTGTCGGACCCCAACCGTCCCACGGGCTCTTTCTTATTCTTAGGCCCTACCGGCGTGGGTAAGACGGAGTTGTGCAAAGCATTGGCTGGTTTTTTGTTTGACAGTGAGGACCATCTGATCCGCATGGACATGAGTGAGTTCATGGAGAAACACTCGGTAGCGCGTTTGATTGGCGCGCCTCCAGGCTACGTGGGCTACGAGGAGGGCGGATACCTCACCGAAGCGGTGCGACGCAAGCCCTATAGCGTACTGTTGTTGGACGAAGTGGAAAAGGCCCATCCCGATGTGTTTAACGTGCTTCTCCAAGTGCTGGACGACGGTCGCCTGACCGATGGCCAGGGCCGAACCGTAGATTTCAAAAATACCGTCATCGTGATGACCAGCAATATCGGCTCGCAGCTGATACAAAGCATGGTAGGCCAAGACCGCGAAGACATCAAAGACGCGGTCACCGGCGAATTGAAAAACCATTTCCGACCTGAATTTATCAACCGTATTGACGAGACTGTCGTATTCCACGCGCTAGACGCGACCCACATTGCCAATATAGCCAAGATTCAATTGCAAACCCTGATGGACCGCCTGGCGCGTATGGACTACGTACTGGAGGTTTCTGAAGCTGCGGTGGCCGAATTGGCCAAAGTGGGTTTTGACCCCGTCTACGGCGCACGGCCCCTCAAACGTGCAATCCAGCAGCGCTTGGAAAATCCGCTGTCCAAATTGCTATTGGAGGGGCGCTTTATGCCAAAAGACACGATCCATGTGGGAGTCGACCCCATACGCAATCCGGGGCAATTTTCCTTTAGCTCGACTTAGCATTCAAGGCGCGACGGTACCGACCGTCTGTACCCGGCGGGCGCCGTCGTAGCGGCGCGCCCAATAGGCTAGGCCCATATCCTCGACGCGCACCTCGGCGCCGGGCTTGGGCGAATGGATGAATTTTCCGTTGCCCACGTAAATGCCTACATGGCTGAAGGCATGGCGCATGGTATTGAAAAACACCAAATCTCCTGGCCGCAGCTCTGATTTATCAATGGTTTGCGTGGCAGCGGCCTGTTGCGCCGCGCTGCGGGGGAGAACTAGGCCAATGGTTTGCTGGTAGATGGCTTTGACAAAACCACTGCAATCGAAGCCACTTTCGGCGCTGTTACCACCGCGCCGGTAAGGCACCCCAAGGAAGCCCATAGCGCCAACGACCAGATCGGACGCCTGGTTTTGCATGTGGTTGCCCGCTTCGCTGATGCGGTTTAGCAAGCCCTTATCGGTCAGGAATTTACTTAAATCGTCATTGGCAGGGGCTGTCTGCGCGGCACTGATTCCGCTGGCAAAGGCTAAACATAAGGCGATACGGGTTTGAGGACGCATGACCGCACTATAGTGATGTCCATGCGAAAAGTCAACTCAAATTTACATTAAATAGAATGCTTAAGTTTATAATGTATATAGATAAATAAGTAAAAAATGAAACTTTATTGCGATGCGTGTCTGGCCCTACGCAACGCGTGATGGACTAGCTACAGCGCGAGAGCATCACGATCTTTCGGCATAGGCACGACGGCGGCCCCACCGGCATGACTGGTTATGCTCTGCGCTTTAAGCTACTGGAAATACTGCCTATGTTGCTCGATGTTGAGGAAAGCCAGTTGGTGCTGGTGGACTACCAGGCGCGTCTGATCCCTGCGTTGTTTGATGCGCCTCAGGTGATGGCCAATGCGGTCCGGCTCGCCCACCTCGCCGCGCTGCTGCAAGTGCCCACCGTGTTACTGGAGCAAAGCCCGGACCGGCTGGGGCCAACCGCCGACTCGCTCTTGGCCGCAGCACAGTCGCTGGCAGCATCGGGCCTGTTACGCAGCCTGCAAAAAACCCATTTCAGCGGGGTGGAAGACGGTTTGTCCGCGCTTTTGCGCCCGCCGGTCAAGCCAGCAGGTGGCAATGCGCGCAGCCTACCCAAGCATTTGCAAAAACCGGTACAGGAGCAAAACGCGCGCCCTTGCATTGTTCTGGCCGGTTGTGAGGCCCATGTCTGTCTGATGCAAACCGCTCTGGCTCTGCTGGAGGACGAGTTTGAGGTATGGGTGGTGACCGATGCTTGCAGTTCGCGCACGGAGCGCAATCGTGATGCGGCCTTTGACCGCCTGGCGGGTGCTGGCGCTGAACTGCTGACGACCGAGATGGTGGCCTTTGAATGGTTGCGCCATGCGGACCATCCCCAGTTCCGGGCAGTACAGGCGCTTATAAAGTAAGTGCGTTCATGGGGTTTATGCGCTGAACCGAGTCAGCCACTAGCAAGTTGCGTGTTCATAATCTGCCCAGCTACGCGGCCCCGGCGTAGAACACTATGTGGAGACCGATATGCCCGACTACCAAGCCTTTCACCGCCGATCTATTGACGACCGAGACGCATTTTGGTCCGAGCAGGCCCAACGCATTGAGTGGCAAACCCCACCTCAGACTATTTGCGATTACAGCAATCCGCCATTTGCACGCTGGTTTGAAGGCGGCACCACCAATTTGTGCCACAACGCGGTGGACCGTCACCTCAAAGACCGGCCGGACCAGGTCGCCTTGATTGCGGTATCCACCGAAACCGATACCGAGCAAACCTATACCTTTCGCCAACTCCATGCGCATGTGCAAGCCATGGCCGCGACCCTGCTGGATTTAGGTGTGCGCAAAGGCGACCGCGTACTCATTTACATGCCCATGGTGGCCGAAGCGGCTTTCGCCATGTTGGCTTGTACTCGTATTGGCGCAATCCATTCGGTGGTGTTTGGCGGCTTTGCGTCGGTGTCCCTGGCCTCGCGCATTGAAGATGCATCACCCGTCGTGGTGGTCAGCGCGGATGCAGGTTCGCGCGGCGGCAAGGTTGTGCCCTATAAACCGCTGCTTGACGAGGCCCTGGTCCTGTCCAGCCACAAACCGCAGGCGGTATTGCTGGTGGATCGTAAATTGGCACCTATGGCCATGACAGCAGGGCGCGACCATAGTTGGGCCAGCCTGCAAGCAAAACACCAAAATGCCGTGGTACCGTGCGAATGGGTCGATGCCACGCACCCCAGCTACACCTTGTACACCAGCGGCACCACCGGCAAACCTAAGGGCGTGCAGCGTGATACCGGCGGCTATGCGGTGGCCCTGGCGGCCAGCATGGAAACCATTTTTTGCGGCAAGGCCGGTGAAACCTATTTCTCGACCAGCGATATTGGCTGGGTGGTAGGCCATAGCTACATTGTTTATGGCCCCTTGATCGCAGGCATGGCCACCATCATGTACGAAGGACTACCCATCCGGCCGGACGGCGGCATTTGGTGGAGCTTGGTGGAAAAGTACAAAGTCACTGTTATGTTCAGCGCGCCCACGGCGATCCGTGTACTGAAAAAACAAGACCCAGCTTTGCTCAAGCGCTATGACCTGAGCAGTTTGCGCACCCTCTTTCTGGCTGGCGAGCCCTTGGACGAACCTACTGCCCAGTGGATTAGTGATGGATTGGGCAAAGATATTATTGACAACTACTGGCAGACCGAGAGCGGCTGGCCTATTTTGACGATCGCCAACGGCGTGGAAAAAGCGCCCAGCAAATTCGGCAGTCCGGGCATTGCTATGTATGGTTATGACGTCAAATTGCTGGACGAGGCCACGGGAGCGGAACTGCACGGCGCGGATAAAAAAGGCGTGCTGGTCATCGAAGGCCCCTTGCCACCGGGCTGCATGCAAACCGTCTGGCAGGATGATGAGCGCTTTGTGAATACCTACTGGAAAAGCGTTCCCGGTAAATTGGTGTACAGCACGTTTGACTGGGCTACGCGCGACAAAGATGGCTACTACTTCATCCTGGGCCGCACCGACGACGTGATCAACGTGGCCGGTCACCGCCTGGGTACCCGCGAAATTGAGGAATGCATTTCCGGCCATCCCAACGTGTCTGAAGTGGCGGTAGTAGGCGTGGCCGACACGCTCAAGGGCCAGGTGGCCATGGCGTTTGCGGTGGTCAAAGACGCCAGCGGGCTGGTCGATGACAGGGCGCATTTTGCGCTGGAGGGCGAAATCATGAAGCTGGTGGACCAGTCGATTGGCGCCATCGGCCGCCCGGCGCGGGTGCGGTTTGTGACCGTGCTGCCCAAAACCCGCAGCGGCAAACTGCTGCGCCGTGCCATCCAGGCGGTCTGTGAAGGTCGCGATCCCGGCGACCTTACCACTATGGAAGACCCCACGGCCTTGCAACAAATCAGGGATTTGATGTAGCGCAGCACCGGGCCAAGCGCCATTACCCCTCAGTGACCCAGGCGAGCGGGCCCAGTTTCGATGGCACAATGTGCCTCGTTACCAAGGCGCCCAGCGCCAACGTCGCATCCGCCATCCGGTCAAGCCGTACAGCGGAAGGTCTTTTAACCAGCTTATGTTTCCCCGGAGGGAAACGGAGGTCAGCGAAAAATGAGTACGAGTCCGTCCGTCTATTCAGCCTATCTGGGCAACACTTTTCTCTTCGGCGGCAATGCGCCCTATGTCGAAGAGATGTATGAAAAATACCTCGACAACCCTGGCAGCGTGCCTGACACCTGGCGCGACTACTTTGACGCCCTGCAGCACGTGCCGGCCTCCGATGGCAGCAACGCCCGTGATGTGGCGCACCTGCCAGTCGTTAACGCCTTTGCTCAGCGCGCCAAGTCCGGTGGCACCCGTGTCGTGCTGGCTAGCGCAGATGCCGAAATGGGCCGCAAGCGCACCGCCGCGCAGCAGCTGATCGCCGCTTACCGCAATGTTGGCCAGCGCTGGGCCGATCTGGACCCGCTCAAGCGCACCGAGCGTCCGAACATTCCTGAAATGGACCCTGCGTTTTACGGCTTTGCCGATGCCGACCAGGAAACCGTGTTTGACACCAGCAATACCTTTTTTGGCAAAAACAGCATGTCGCTGCGCGAATTGCTCAATGCATTGCGCGAGACCTATTGCGGCACGCTGGGCGCTGAGTACATGTATGCCACCGACCAGGATGAAAAGCGCTGGTGGCAGCAAAAGCTCGAAAGCGTGCGCAGCAAACCCAATTTCAATGCCGACAAGAAGAAACACATATTGGGCCGCCTGACCGCCGCAGAAGGCTTGGAGCGTTTTCTGCACACCAAGTACGTCGGCCAAAAGCGCTTCTCGCTTGAGGGCGGCGAGAGCTTTATCGCAGCGATGGATGAACTGATCCAGGCCGCAGGCAGCCAAGGAGTACAGGAAATCGTGATCGGTATGGCGCACCGGGGTCGCCTGAACGTGCTGGTGAACACCATGGGCAAGCAACCCAAGGACTTGTTTGCCGAGTTCGACCACACCGCGCCCGAAGAACTGACTTCTGGGGATGTGAAATACCACCAGGGCTTTAGCTCCGACATGAGCACGCCCGGCGGGCCGGTGCATTTGTCGCTGGCCTTCAACCCCTCGCACCTTGAGATCGTCAACCCCGTGGTCCAAGGCTCAGTGCGCGCCCGCATGGACCGCCGCTCCGACCCGCAAGGCAAACAAGTGCTGCCGGTGCTGGTGCACGGTGATGCTGCTTTTGGGGGCCAGGGCGTGAACCAGGAAACCCTGGCGCTGGCCCAGACCCGTGGCTACACCACTGGCGGCACGGTGCACATCATCATCAATAACCAAATCGGCTTTACCACCTCGGACCCGCGCGATATGCGCTCCAGCGCCTTTTGCACCGACATCGTCAAAATGGTGGAAGCGCCGGTGTTGCACGTCAATGCCGACGACCCGGAAGCCGTGGTGCTGGCCACGCAGTTTGCGCTGGAATACCGCATGAAGTTCCGTAAGGACGTGGTGGTGGACATTATTTGCTTCCGTAAGCTGGGCCATAACGAGCAGGACACGCCCAGCCTGACACAGCCCTTGATGTATAAAAAAATTGGCGCGCATCCGGGCACCCGTAAGCTGTTTGCTGACAAGTTGACCGCGCAAGGCCTGGGCGAGACTTTGGGCGACGATATGGCCAAAGCCTACCGCGCGGCGTTAGACGAAGGCCGCCACGCGGCCGATCCTGTATTGACCAATTTCAAGACCAAGTTCACCGTGGACTGGGCGCCGTTTTTGGGCAAGAAGTGGACGGATGTGGGTGATACCGCGCTGCCCCTGAGCGAATGGAAGCGCCTGGCTGAACGCCTGACGACCATCCCACCCACCGTCACTCCGCACCAACTGGTGCGCAAGGTCTATGACGACCGCGCTGCCATGGGCCGGGGCGATATTCCGGTGGACTGGGGCATGGGCGAGCATATGGCCTTGGCCTCCCTGGTGGCGAGCGGCTATCCAGTGCGCCTGTCCGGCGAAGACAGCGGACGCGGCACCTTCACCCATCGCCACGCGGTCATCCACGACCAAAACCGTGAAAAATGGGACGTAGGTACCTATGTGCCCTTACAGAACGTAGCCGATGGACAAGCGCCGTTTGTGGTGATCGACTCC
>JBBAPY010000169.1:0-6868 GCA_040400635.1 Rhodoferax sp. | reverse complement strand
AAAAACCAGCAGAAAACAGGACTCGCTCATATGCCCGTTGTAGTCCACCCACTCGGCTAGGACACGCGGCTGGTGCAAACACAGGGGCGCCGCAATCGGCGCGCTGGCATCCCAGGTTTTGGCGGGGGTGCCTTCCAGGGGCGTACTCAGGCGTTGGGGTGGGCTGGACATGGTGTGAATCGTTACAGGGGGTGGTCAATGGCGGATAAGCGTTGCGCTCAGGTGCGCTCAAGGAATTTTTAGCGCGATCTTGCCCACAAAGCGCTTGGCTACAAACTCGGCTTGCGCTTGCGCCATGTCGCGCAAATCGTAAGTGCGCGCTAAGAGCGGGACAAGCTCGCCGCGCTCCACATAGCCTAGCAATTGTTCAAACACTGCGTCATCTTGCCAGGTGCAGCCCAGCAGTTGCAAATCTTTGAGGTAGAGCGTGCGCAAATCTAAAGTCACCATAGGCCCGGCGATCGCCCCGGCTGTGGCATAGCGCCCGCCGCGTTGCAGCACGTCTAAGAGCGCAGGCCAGGCCGGCCCGCCGACCAAGTCGATCACCACCGCCACGCTGTCTTTGCCCAGGGATTGCAGCACATCGGCATTGCGGGCCAGGGTATGTTGCGCGCCAATGGCTTTTAAGGCGGCGTGTTTGCTGCTGTCTGCCTGCGCAATGACCTGTGCGCCGCGCAAGCGTGCCAGTTGTACCGCCGCACTGCCCACACCACCGGATGCGCCAGTTATCAGCACGCGCTCGCCGGCTTTTACGCCGGCGCGGGTCAGCAGGTTTTCGGCGGTGGAATAGGCGCAGGGCAGGCAGGCCAGCTCGGTATCGCTTAATGTGCTTTGCACTGCCATGGCGGCGCTGGCGGCCACGCGCGTGTATTGTGCAAATCCACCGTCGCATTCCGAGCCGAAATAGTCAAAGTCATACAGCCCCGCACCGGCTTTGCGCAGCACTGGGCGCACCAGCACGCGCTGGCCTATCCGTGTGCTGTCCACGCCCGCACCTACGGCCACGATATGCCCACAGCAGTCGGCGCCCTGGATGCGCGGAAACTGCAGGGCTGCGCCGCCCCAGCCAGGCGCTGCGTCCGTGGCGGCATCAAAGCCCACCGATGCGTGTTGGGTAGGCCCGTCCACGGTCTTGGAGTACCAGCCCACGCGGGTGTTGATGTCGGTGTTGTTGACTGAACTGGCAGCCACGCGGATCAGCACTTCGCCCCCACGCGGCAGCGCAACGGGCAGGTCCTCGCGGTACTGCAATTGCTCAGGGCCGCCAAACCCGGTCAGCAGCACGCCGTGCATGCGCTGCGGTAGTGTGGCAGCAGCGGCCATGGCCTAGGCAGTTTTGACCGCAGGCAGGCTGATCACCCGCCCCACATAGGCCGGTCGCGGCAGGCTGCGCTGCGCGGTGGCCAGCATCTGCACCCGCGCCGCCACGGTTGGGGCAAAGGGACTGGCACGCGGCCCATCCATCGCCACGTTCAGCAGCATTTGCTCGCTGTAGGCCATCACGGTGGCATTGCCTTTGATGTGCAAGGCCAGGCCGACATGCAGGCGTTTAGCGTCATGGCCCAGTACCTGGCAATACACCTGCACCTGGGCGCCGAGCTTGACCTCGTGCAAAAAATTCACGTGCGCTTCCAGCGTAAAGAAGGAGTGCCCGGTGGCTTGGCGCCCGGCGGCGTCCAGACCGATCTGGTCCATCAGGCCATCGACACCATAGCTGAACAAGACCATGTAAAAGCCATCGCGCAAATGGCCGTTGAAGTCCACCCAGTCGCTGATGACCGGGGTTTCGAAGGTGAGCAAGGTCTCAGGCATCGGGTGCAATACCGTGTTTGAGTTTGGTGGCTTTAACCGCCGCTTGTACCGCCATCAGGCAGTCGTCGCGGTAGCGCTCCCAGTCGGCGATGCTGCGCCCGTCAAGTTGCACTTCGCTGCCATCGGCTACGGCGTCGAGCAAGCTGTCGGTCAGTTCGGGCGCTTCCAGCTTGGTCCAGGGCAGTTTGAGAGCCGGGCCGAACTGCGCCATAAAGTGGCGCATACCCGCGTCACCACCGGCCAGGGTGTAAATCAAAAAACTGCCCATAAACGACCAGCGCATACCTGCACCAAAGCGGATGGCGTCGTCAATTTCGCCGGTGGTGGCCACGCCGTCGTTGACCAGGTGCAGCGACTCGCGCCACATGGCCTCTAACAGGCGGTCGGCGATAAAGCCGGGCACTTCTTTGCGCACATGCAAAGGGCGCATGCTCAAAGAGCGGTACACCTGCATAGCCGCTTGTATCGCCTCGGGCGCCGTGTTGACGCCGCCCACTACTTCGACCAAAGGCAGCAAATACACCGGGTTAAACGGGTGGCCCACCACGCAGCGCTCGGGGTGCTCGGCATGGGCATAAAAATCGCTGGGCAAGAGGCCCGAAGTGCTCGAGCCAATCAGCACATCGGGGCGCGCGGCAGCGCTGATTTGCGCGTGCAGCGCCAGCTTCAAGTCCTGGCGCTCGGGCGCGCTTTCTTGGATGAAGTCGGCTTGCGCCACGCATTCTTCAACCGTGGCCACAAACTTCAGGCGCGACTGCGAGGCGCCGGGTGCCAGGCCTTGCGCCGTGAGCGCACCCCAGGCTTTGGCAGTGCGTTCGCGCAGTGCCGCTTCGGCGCCAGGGGCCGGGTCCCAGGCGATCACGTCCAGCCCGTGGGCCAGCGCGCGCGCCACCCAACCGCTGCCGATCACGCCGGTGCCCAATGCGGCAAAGGTCTTGATTTCAGTAACAAACGACATAGTTTTCCTTGGTTTATCCGCGCTTTTTCAGGCCCATGGCGACGCGCCCTTCGGCCGGTGTCATGGGCTTGCCGCCCAGGCGGGTAATGATTTCCACCGCACGCTCGGTCAGCGAGCCATTGCTGGCGGGCACGCCTTTGTCCAGCCAGAGGTTGTCTTCCAGGCCCACACGCACATTGCCGCCCAAAATCACCGACTGCGCCAGCATGGGCATTTGCGAGCGGCCAATACCAAAAGCCGACCACACCGCGCCTGGCGGTAGGTTGTCCACCATGGCTTTCATGGTGGTGGTGTCCGCCGGTGCGCCCCAGGGAATGCCCAGGCAGAGTTGGAACAGCGGGTTCTCCAGCAGGCCTTCTTTGATCATTTGCTTGGCAAACCAGAGGTGGCCGGTGTCAAAGATTTCGAGCTCGGCCTTCACACCCAGCTCGGTAATGCGTTTTGCGCCGGCGCGCAGGGCCATGGGGGTGGAAACATAAATCGTGTCGCCGTCGCCGAAGTTGAGCGTGCCGCAGTCCAGGGTGCAAATTTCGGGCAGCAGTTGCTCCACATGGATCAGGCGTGCCATGGGCCCTATCAGGTCGGTGTTGGGGCCAAACTGCGTGGGGTGCTCGCCGGGGCCGATTTCCAGGTCGCCACCCATGCCCGCCGTCAGGTTGACGATGACATCGACGCCCGAATCGCGTATGCGGTCCATCACTTCGGCATACAAAGCAGGGTCACGGCTGAATTTGCCGTTCTCGGGGTTGCGCACATGGCAGTGCACCACGGTGGCGCCGGCCTTGGCCGCTTCTACCGCCGCTGCCGCGATCTGCGTGGGCGTGACGGGGATAGCCGGGTGTTTGCCGACGGTGTCGCCCGCTCCCGTCAGGGCGCAGGTGATGATGACGTTGGGGTTCATAGTGCGTAGTCCGTTTCTTCGAGGTCAAGGATGGCTTTGAGCGCCTGCAAATGCAATGCGCAGGAGTCGGTAGGGTAATCGTTCCATTGGGCGCAGGCCTGGCGCGCCACCGCGTCGGGGATCAGGGCCAGTGGCCGGCCGGTGGACAGGGCCAGCACCTGTACCTTGGCGGCTTTTTCCAGGTAATAGAGTTCGTCCAGGGCCTGGGCCACGCTAGGGCCTATGACCATCACGCCGTGGTTGCCCAGAAACAGCACGCTTTTGCCGTCCCGCATCAGGGCGGCGACGCGCTCGCCTTCGGACGCATCCAGTGCCATACCGGCGTAATGCCGGTCGTAGGCGATGCGGCCGTAAAAGCGGCAGGCGTTTTGGTCGAGTGCCAGCCAGTCAAAGTCTTGCAGGCAGCACAGTGCGGTGGCATAGGGCATGTGGGTGTGCAAGATGCAGCGCGCTTGCGGCAGGCGCTGGTGCAATGTGGCGTGCAGGTTCCAGGCGGTGGGGTCGGCGCCCAGCGCTACGATATCTTGGCCGCCAGGGTCCGCATCAAGCAGCAGCAGGTCGCTGGCGCGGATGCGCGAAAAATGGCTGCCCACGGGGTTGAGCAAAAACTGCTTGCCGCCTTCGGAGACTGCCAGGCTGAAGTGGTTGGCGATGGACTCATGCATATCCCAGCGCGCGGCCCAGCGAAAAGCGGCGGCCAGGTCGATACGGGCTTGCGTTAGCGATGCTTGTGGGTGCATGCAGTGTTTTCCTCCAAACGCCACTGTAGGGCGACTAGTTGCACCCAGGTGCTAAATCTGCGACGCATTTTCTGCCAAAAACGACCTGCGCCTGAGCGCCTGGGTACTCAGGCGCCAATCGAAAGAATTGTCTGCTCCGCTCGCATTAAATCTCCTTTTGCGCGCTGCGGCGGGTGCGCTTATGTCACCATCGAAGCTTCGCCACCCCGCCATGGATTGCCATGGTGTTTTTTTATGCAGCTGCCCCGTTTGTCCCCGCTCACCCTACCCCTTGCTTCTCTGCTTTCGGGTGTGAGTCTGTTGGTTGTGGGCATCGCCCTGCTGACCGTAGCCATTGGCGCGCAGGCCGGTTTGGCCAAGTATTCGGGCCTGGTCACCGGCATGATTATGTCGGCCTATTTCGCCGGCTTTGTCTATGGCACCTATGCCTGCCCGGGCCTTATCCGGCGCGTGGGCTATATCCGTGCTTTTGCCGTCATGGCCTCGGTGGCCTCGGCCTTGCCGGTGCTGCATGCGTTGTGGACCAACCCCTGGTTCTGGGGCTTGTTACGCTTTATCACCGGCTTGTGCATTGTGGGCTTGTATATGGTGATTGAGAGCTGGCTCAATGTGGTGGCCGGGCGCGAAAGCCGGGGCAAGGTGTTTGCAGCCTATATGGCGGTCAGCGGCGTATCTACTGCGCTCGGGCAGTGGCTGATTCTGGCGGGCGACCGCTTCGGCTTTGTGCCTTTTGCTTTTGCCTCCATTCTTTTTTCCTTCGCCCTGGTGCCCACCACCATGACGACCATCCGCGAACCCAAGCAAACCCGCGCGCCGTCCATGAGCCTGGTGCGCTTATTCGCCATTTCGCCGATTGGCGCTATCGCCTCCATGGGTTCGGGCCTGATCAGCGGCACTTTTTATAGCCTGGGCAATGTGTTTGGTGCGGGGGTAGGCTTTAGCGATAGCCACACCGCCACTTTTATGGCCGCCACGATTTTGAGTGGCGCCGCATTTCAGTATCCGGTGGGGCATTTGTCCGACCGCTACGACCGGCGCTGGATGCTGGTCTGGGTGTGCCTGATCTCTTCCTTGCTCGCTGCTGTGGGTTTTTACTTGGCCCGCGAATATGAAAACCTGCTGGTGATATTGGGCATTTTGTACGGCGCGCTTTCGTTTTCGATTTACGGACTGAGCGTGGCGCATACCAATGATTTGATCGAGCCTTCCAAAGTATTGGAAACCACCGGCGGCTTGCTGCTGCTCTACGGCATAGGCGCCACACTGGGCCCGACCCTGGCCGGCGGCATGATGGACTATCTGGGCCCCGAGAGCCTGATGCTGTACTTTGCGCTGGCGCTGCTGGCCTTGGCCGCCACCGTGCGCTACTTTATGTTGGGCCAAAGTGTGCACATCGAGACGGCAGCACCGCGCTCAGATTACGTCATGATGGACGCCAGCTCCCAAGCGGCCTTGCAAATGGACCCGCGCGCTTTGCCGCAGGATGCCGAATAAGGGCAAAGCCAGCGCGGTGCACAATCCCGCTGACCCGATGAGCCCCCCTGAAAGGTGCGTATGCAACATGTGACATTCACCCAAATGCAAGACGGCACGGCGCAGGACTACCAGCTGCTGCACCAACTTGAGCAGGCCTATATCCGCACGCTACCCGACCGCTTGCTGGCGGCTTTGCAAGACTTGAGCGAATCCTTGCCGGGCTACCAGATCAGCCGCTTGGAGCATTCGCTGCAAAGCGCCAGCCGCGCCGAGGACGATGGCGCCGATATCGACATGGTGGTGGCTGCCCTCTTGCACGACATCGGCGACGTGCTGGCGCCAGACAACCATTCGCAAATGGCCGCTGCTATTTTGAGGCCCTATGTGCGCGCCGAAGTGACCTGGGTGGTGGAAATGCACGACCTGTTTCAAATGCAGTTTTATGCGCACCATTTAGGCAAATCCAATAACGGCCACCTGGCCTACGCCCAGCACCCCTGGTTTGCCAGTTGCCAGCGCTTTTGCGCGCTGTATGACCAGACGGCGTTTGACCCGGCCTACCCCAGCCGCTCGCTAGCGCACTTCGCGCCCCTGCTGCGCACCGTGTTTGCGCGCCAGCCCTTTGACCCGGCGGTGTTGCAAGAGCCGATCAAGGCTTGATTGCCACGCTGTAGCAAGGCAAACGCCTTGTTTGCCTGCAAAGCGTCGTGCCATCACACCACCAAGGGTGCCTCCTGCATGGCTTCGCACTGCTCCTGCAGCATGAGCACCTGGCCCTGCCAATAGTCGCTGGAGCCGAACCAGGGGAAGTTTTGCACAAAGGTCGGGTCGCTCCAGCGTCGCGCCAGCCAGGCGCTGTAGTGGATCAGGCGCAGCGTACGCAGCGGCTCTATCAGTGCCAGCTCCTCGCGGTCAAATTCCCGGAATTGTTCGTAACCATCCACCAGAAAACCCAGTTGACGGCTGCGCTGGCGCCGGTCG
>JBBAPY010000168.1:0-6878 GCA_040400635.1 Rhodoferax sp. | reverse complement strand
GTGCCATATTTTTTTTTTTGTTTTCTAGCTATCAACCTTGACGCTGCTTGTGACGCGGATCTGTACAGATCACACGCACCACGCCCTTGCGACGGATAATCTTGCAATTGCGGCAAATTTTCTTGACCGAGGCCGAGACTTTCATTTCTATTCTCCTAAAACTACCAAAGCGCCCTGACTTCCGTCCCGGTCACTGTTACCTGCCACATTCAGCGGCTAACAGCAGCGCTGCCAACCCCATATTTGATTTCAAGCCTCGCTTAGGACGACTTGAAGCTCGCTTTTTTCAACAATGAGTCATATTGCTGTGACATCAGGTAGTTCTGTACCTGGGCCATGAAATCCATGGTGACAACCACAATAATCAGCAATGACGTCCCACCAAAGTAAAACGGCACGTTGTATTTCAAAATCAAAAACTCGGGCAGCAAACACACAAAAGTGATGTAGACCGCGCCAGCCAGCGTCAATCGCAGCAAAATTTTGTCGATGTACTTGGCGGTGTGGTCCCCTGGGCGGATTCCAGGAATGAACGCGCCGCTCTTTTTCAGGTTATCCGCGGTCTCGCGGCTGTTAAATACCAAGGCCGTGTAAAAGAAACAGAAAAACACAATGGCGCTCGCATACAGCATCACATAGACCGGTTGGCCGGGGCTGAGCGTACTGGCAATATCTTTGAGCCAATGCATGGACTCGCCGCTGCTAAACCAGTTGGCAATCGTCGCTGGCAACAAAATAATCGAAGAAGCAAAAATCGGAGGAATCACGCCAGCCATGTTGAGCTTGAGAGGCAGGTGCGAGGATTGGCCACCGTAAACTTTGTTCCCCACCTGGCGGCGCGCATAGTTCACCAGAATCTTGCGCTGTCCGCGCTCGACGAAGACCACGAAATAGGTCACCATAATTACAAGGGCGACAATCACCAGCGCAGTCGAAATATACATGGCGCCAGTACGCACCAGTTCCAGCAAGCCGCCAATGGCATTGGGCAGACCGGCAGCAATACCGCCAAAAATCAAAATGGAGATGCCGTTGCCTAAGCCGCGCTCGGTAATTTGTTCACCCAGCCACATGAGGAACATAGTGCCCGAGGTTAGGGTGACCATAGCAGTAATGCGAAAACCCACGCCGGGCGACATCACCAACCCTGCCGACGACTCCAGCGCCAAGGCAATACCCATAGACTGAAACAAAGCGAGCCCCAAAGTGCCGTAACGCGTGTACTGCGTAATCTTGCGACGCCCGGCTTCGCCCTCTTTCTTCAACTGCTCAAAAGTGGGCACTACATAGCCCAGCAATTGCATGATGATAGAGGCCGAGATATAGGGCATGATGCCCAACGCAAATACGGTAAACCGCGATAAGGCGCCACCGGAGAACATATTGAAAAGGCTCAATATGCCACCTTGCTGGCCTTTGAAAAGTTGCTGCAACTGATTTGGATCAATACCCGGCACAGGAATGTGCGCGCCTACCCGGTACACCACCAGGGCGAGCAGCAAGAACACCAAGCGGCGACTCAAGTCGCCGTACTTGCCGGTCTTAGCTGTTTGCGCAGAGGTACTTGCCACGGGCTGTTCTCAAATCAATTAGGCGATGCTTCCGCCAGCCGCTTCAATAGCCGCTTTGGCGCCGGCGCTTGCGCCAATTCCAGTCAGCTTCACGGCCTTGGTCAAAGCACCGGTGTGGATCACTTTCACCACCTTGGCAATCGGTGCAACTACACCGGCTTGCTTGAGCGTGAGCATGTCCACTTCGGGCAGTCCGAGAACTTCCAGCGTGGTCAAGGTGATCTCGGCGTTGTACTTGAGCAAATGGGACTTGAAGCCACGCTTGGGCAAACGGCGATGCATAGGCATCTGTCCGCCTTCAAAACCCACTTTGTGGTAGCCGCCAGCACGTGACTTTTGACCTTTGTGACCGCGGCCAGCGGTCTTACCCAGACCCGAGCCAATGCCACGACCGACACGACGTTTGGCGTGCTTGGCGCCCGATGCAGGCTTGATGCCATTGAGTTCCATCATCCGCCCCTTACAGCACTTTGACCAGATAGCTGATCTTGTTGATCATTCCGCGAACGGCCGGCGTGTCTTCCAACTCGCTGGTGCTCCCCATTTTGCGCAGGCCCAATCCACGCACGGTGGCACGATGGGATTCTTTGCAACCAATCGGGCTACGCACCAATTGGATTTTTACGGTTTGAGGTGTAGTCATGACAAGTCTCCGATCAGGCGAAGATCTCTTCGATGGATTTGCCGCGCTTGGCAGCAACTTGCGAAGGCGTGGTGGAAATCGACAATGCATCCAGCGTGGCACGCACCATGTTGTAGGGGTTGGTAGAACCATGGCTCTTGGCCACGATATCGGTAATACCAACGACTTCAAACACAGCGCGCATAGGGCCGCCAGCGATGATGCCGGTTCCCTTGGGAGCGGGCGCCATCATGACATTGGCTGCGCCATGGTGTCCCATGACCTGGTGGTGAATGGTTCCGTTTTTCAGGCTCACCTTGATCATGTTGCGACGGGCTTCTTCCATCGCTTTCTGCACTGCGGCCGGCACCTCTTTGGATTTACCTTTGCCCATGCCGATACGGCCATCGCCATCACCAACCACGGTCAAGGCGGCAAAGCCCAGAATACGACCCCCTTTGACCACTTTGGTCACGCGGTTGATCGCGATCATTTTTTCCCGCAGACCGTCCTCGGGTCCTTCGACCTTACCCTGCATTTTTGCTTGTACTTTAGCCATGGTTCGTTCCGATCTGCTTAAAACTGCAAGCCTGCTTCGCGCGCCGCGTCAGCCAAGGCCTTAACCCGGCCGTGGTAGGCAAAGCCTGCACGGTCAAAGGCCACTTTGTCGATGCCGGCAGCCTTGGCTTTTTCAGCCACCAGCTTGCCAACCATTTGGGCCGCGGCCACATTGCCGCCCTTGCCAGAACCACCCAACGCGCTGCGCACATCGGCCTGCAGACTCGACGCGGTGGCCACAATGCGATCGCCGGTACCGGCAATCACGGTTGCGTAAATATGCAAATTGGTACGGTTTACCGTCAACCGTGCAACACCTTGGGTTGCAATACGGATGCGGGTCTGACGCGCTCTGCGAAGACGTTGCTCTTTTTTCGTCAACATAGTGCAGTTCCTTATTTCTTCTTGGTTTCTTTGATGGTGATCTTTTCATCCGAATAACGGATGCCCTTGCCTTTGTAAGGCTCAGGAGGACGCACACCACGAATTTCCGCTGCGATCTGACCCACGCGTTGACGGTCCGCACCCTTGATAGAGATTTCAGTCGGAGTCGCCGTTGCCACGGTGATACCAGCGGGCATCTCCATATTGACAGGGTGTGAAAAACCAATCGCCAGGTTAAGCTTATTACCCGTAGCCTGCGCTTTGAAACCCACACCTACTAGGGTGAGCTTCTTCTCAAAGCCCTGGGTCACGCCGGTGACCATATTGCTGACTAGCTGGCGCATGGTGCCAGACATGGCATCTGCGGCGCGCGAATCATTGGCGGGCAAAAAAACCAAGGAACCTGCCTCATTGGAAATTTTGACCAGTGCGTTTTGCGCCAGATGCAAAGTACCACCGGCCGCCTTGACGCTGATCTGGTCTTCCTTGATCTGCACATCAACGCCAGCGGGAATGCTGACAGGACGTTTACCTACTCGGGACATAGTTGTTTCTCCAGATTGCAGCTTAGGCCACGTAGCACAGCACTTCGCCGCCTACGCCATTGGCGCGCGCTTTGCGGTCTGTCATCACACCTTGAGGCGTGGTGACAATCGCTACACCCAAGCCGTTTTGCACTTGGGGAATAGCGTCGCTGCCGCGGTAAACACGCAAGCCGGGACGGCTGACGCGCTCGATACGCTCGATCACCGGGCGGCCTGCGTAATATTTCAATGCGATTTCAAGCTCCGACTTGCCAGCAGCCGTCGTAACTTTGAAGCCGTCGATATAGCCTTCGTCCTGGAGCACCTGCGCAATAGCGACCTTCACTTTAGAAGAAGGCACCAGCACGGTGGGCTTGGCGACCATTTGCGCGTTACGGATTCGCGTCAACAGGTCAGCGATGGGATCACTCATACTCATATCGGGTTCTCCTGCCGCTTACCAGCTCGCCTTGACGATACCGGGGATTTCACCGGCAAACGCCATTTCGCGAATTTTTGCTCTGGCCAGACCAAATTGCTGGAACGTGCCACGGGGACGACCCGTGATCGCGCAGCGGTTGCGCTGGCGTGTGGGGTTAGCATTGCGCGGAAGCTTTTGCAAGTCCAGACGCGCTGCAGCCCGCTCGTCGTCGCTGCGCTTTGCGTCGCCCGCTATAGCCTTGAGGGCAGCATGTTTCTTCGCGTATTTGGCGACCAGTTTGTCGCGCTTGAGCTCACGCTCGATTAAAGCCATTTTTGCCACTGGTCACCTCAATTCTTGAACGGGAAACGAAAGCCTGACAACAGTGCCTTGCACTCTTCGTCTGACTTTGCGGTCGTGGTGATACTGATGTTGAGACCGCGCAAAGCATCCACTTTGTCGTACTCAATCTCAGGAAAAATAATCTGCTCTTTCACGCCGATGTTGTAGTTACCACGGCCATCAAAAGCGCGTCCGGAAATCCCGCGGAAGTCACGCACACGGGGCAGCGCCACCGTAACAAAGCGGTCTAGAAATTCATACATTTGCACGCCACGCAGCGTGACCATGCAGCCAATGGCCTGGCCTTCGCGGATTTTGAATCCCGCGATCGCTTTTTTGGACTTGGTAACCACCGGCTTTTGGCCAGCGATTTTTGTCAGGTCTGACACGGCACTGTCCATGACTTTCTTGTCCGCCACCGCTTCACTCACACCCATATTGAGTGTAATTTTGGTGATGCGGGGAACCTGCATGGGCGACTTGAAGCCAAACTTGGCAATCAAATCAGGAGCGACTTTCTCGCGGTAGTGTTGTTGTAAACGTGCCATGTTTATGCCGCCTTGATTTCGTCGCCGCTGGATTTGTAAACGCGAACGCGCTTGCCATCGGCCTGTAGCTTGATGCCGACACGGTCCGCCTTGCCCGATGCCGCATTGAAAATAGCGATATTGGATTGGTGAATGGGCATGGTTTTATCTACGATGCCGCCGGTCGTTCCCTTGAGCGGGTTGGGCTTGGTGTGCTTTTTGACCTGGTTCACACCTTCGACGAGCACATGCGTGTCGTCGCTGCGCAATGTCACGACGCCGCGCTTGCCTTTGTCCCGTCCTGCGATGACGATCACTTGATCGCCCTTGCGAATCTTGTTCATAGCCTGTCCTTACAAAACTTCGGGTGCCAGGGATACGATCTTCATGAACTTTTCGGTACGCAATTCACGCGTGACCGGTCCGAAGATACGGGTGCCGATAGGCTCGAGCTTGGCGTTGAGCAACACGGCTGCATTGCCATCAAACTTCACCAATGAGCCGTCAGAGCGACGAATTCCTTTGGCGGTGCGAACTACCACGGCGCTATACACCTCGCCTTTTTTCACACGCGAGCGCGGTGCAGCTTCTTTGATGCTCACCTTGATGATGTCCCCTACGCTGGCGTAACGGCGGCGCGAGCCACCCAGCACCTTGATGCAGAGGACTGATTTAGCGCCGGTGTTATCGGCGACTTCCAGTCGAGATTCAGTTTGGATCATGTCAATTTTTCCCAACTTGCACCGGAAGCGCCAGCCTGGATTACCAGGAAAACGCAGACCAGTCAGTCTTGGGCCCGCTGTCCTCAACCCGAACCGTTCGGGCTGACTCCATGTGGGCAGAATCTTCAGCTTTTATAAGCGAAGCCCGCGATTATGCACTATTTTCCGCCGCCCTTCCCAATTTTCTTTGGTCCTTTTTACGGGACCATTGAAAAATGGCTGCAAATTTCCAGAAAACCAGCCTCATCGCCGTCCTGCCCCAGCTCTTGGGTGATCAAGGCGGCCACTTTGCTGGCCGCTGCGGCAGCTTGCTGCGCATCCAGAAATAGCAGGCGCGAGCGCCGCGCCAGCACGTCCTCCACCGTCAGCGCATATTCATAGCGCAACGCAAAGCGGACCATGGCCTCGGACAAACCGGGGCTAATCCACTGGTCCGCCCCAGGCAGAGACTGAACCAAGGCCTGTTCGGCGCCGTAGGAATGCAGTCCGGGCGCTAAGCTCAGCGAGGCGACGACGGCTTGGGCCGGCGGAGCACCCACCATCCGGGCGTTCTGGGTGCTGCAATCGGGCAACGGCGACAGCAACTTGGCGCCCTGGCAAGCGGCCAGCACGTCTTGCGCCATCACGCGGTACGTCGTCCACTTACCTCCCGTGACCGTGACCAAGCCGCTTGGGCTGATTGCGACAGTGTGTTCACGGCTCAGGGTCTTGGTGTCTTGTTCGTCCTGATGTTTCACCAAGGGGCGCAGGCCGACCCAGATGCTGCGCACGTCGCTGCGGGTGGGGGCTTGGCGAAGGTAGTGCCCAGCTTCGCCCAGAATGAAATCAACCTCCTCTTTGAAGGCCTGGGGCTCGCGGGACAAGTCCTGGCGCGGGGTGTCGGTGGTGCCCAAAATGACTTTGCCCAGCCAGGGCACGGCGAAAAGCACGCGCCCGTCCGAGGTTTTAGGCACCATCAGGGCGGTGTCACCTTGCAGAAAACTGCGGTCTACCACCACATGCACGCCCTGACTAGGCGCCACCAGAGGCTTGAAAGCGACCGCGGACTCTTGCTGCGCATCTTTTTCGCGTAAAGCGTCCACCCACACGCCGCTTGCATTGATCACGCATTGACTGCGCACCCGGTAGGGAGTTCCGCTGCGGGTATCGGTGCAGTTCAAACCGGCGATGCGACCATCCGCATACAGCAAGGCGTCGGCCCGGCAGT
>JBBAPY010000167.1:0-6903 GCA_040400635.1 Rhodoferax sp. | reverse complement strand
AAGTACTACATGGACTGGTTCAATGAAAACGTATTGGCGCGCGGCGCGCGCATGTTGGGCGATGGCTTGTGGAAGGGCGGCGACAAGGCGATCATTGACGGGTTCTTCGTCAACGGCTCTTGGAAGCTGGTGGGCTGGGTATCCAAGCGGGTGCGCGGCCTGCAGTCTGGCTACCTGTACCACTACGCGCTGGTCATGATTTTGGGCATTTTTGTCCTCATGACCTACTTCGTCTGGCTCAACAAATAAGGAAAAAATACCCATGGGATTGTTGAGCCTTGCTATTTGGACGCCGATTGTTTTTGGCGTCGTGCTGCTGGCCCTGGGTCGGGACGACCAGGCCCGCGCGGTGCGCTGGGTAGCGCTGATCGGAGCTTTGGCAGGTTTTCTGGTGACCCTGCCTCTGTATGCCGGGTTCCAGCTGGGCACCGCAGAAATGCAGTTTGTTGAACACAGCGGGTGGATAGAGCGTTTCAATGTCAATTACCACCTAGGCGTGGACGGCATCTCGTTTTGGTTTGTGCTGCTGACGGCGTTTATCAATGTGGTGGTGGTCATAGCCGGTTGGGAAGTGATTACCCACAAAGTCAACCAGTACATGGCCTCATTCCTGATTTTGTCGGGCCTGATGATCGGGGTGTTCTGCGCCCTGGACGGCCTCTTGTTCTACGTATTTTTCGAAGCCACCCTGATACCCATGTACCTCATCATCGGTATCTGGGGCGGGCCCAACAAAATTTACGCTGCTTTCAAGTTTTTCCTCTACACCTTGCTCGGCTCCCTGCTGACCTTGGTTGCGCTGATTTACCTTTACATCACGTCCAACGGAAGTTTTGATATTGCTACCTGGCATGCGCTGCCGCTCGGCCAGACTGCGCAGACGGCTATCTTTTTTGCCTTCTTTGCGGCCTTTGCCGTGAAGGTGCCTATGTGGCCGGTACACACCTGGTTGCCCGATGTCCACGTGGAGGCGCCCACCGGCGGCTCTGCAGTGTTGGCGGCCATCATGCTCAAGTTGGGCGCCTATGGGTTCCTGCGCTTTTCGTTGCCCATTGCACCCGATGCCGCACACGAGTGGGCCGGCCTGATGATCACCCTGTCTTTGGTAGCCGTGGTTTATGTAGGCCTGGTGGCCATGGTGCAGCAGGATATGAAAAAACTCGTGGCCTACTCGTCCGTTGCGCACATGGGTTTTGTCACTTTGGGCTTTTTCATCTTTAACGACCTGGGTATGGCCGGTGGTATTGTGCAAATGATTGCGCATGGATTTGTGTCGGGCGCCATGTTCCTTTCCATCGGCGTTTTGTACGACCGGGTGCACTCGCGTGAAATTGCCAGCTACGGTGGTGTCGTCAACACCATGCCCCGCTTTGCTGCGTTTTCCCTGCTGTTTGCCATGGCCAATTGCGGCTTGCCGGGCACTGCAGGCTTTGTGGGCGAGTGGATGGTGATTTTGGCGGCCGTCAAGTTCAATTTCTGGATCGGTATGGCCTCGGCCAGCGCCCTGATTTTTGGCGCTGCTTATACCTTGTGGATGTTCAAGCGCGTCTACTTGGGCTCGGTGAACAACCACCACGTCAAGGAGTTGCAAGACATCAATGCGCGTGAGTTTTTCATGCTGGCCTTGCTTGCTGTTGCGGTGCTCTATATGGGCATCAACCCCAAACCCTTTACCGATGTAATGGATGCCTCGGTGGCCAGTCTGCTCGAGCACGTGGCCCAGTCCAAGCTGCATTGATGGCTGCGAATTGAGAAACACACCATGATCGATCAAATCAGCTGGATTGCCATTTTCCCCGAGGCCGTGCTTCTGGCCATGGCCTGCGCCATCGCCTTGCTGGACTTGCGCCCCCAGGGTCCGCTGCGTGGCTACACCTACACCCTGACGCTGATTACCCTCAGCATCGTGGCAGTACTAGAAGGGTTTTTCGCCAGTACCGGCCTGACGCTCTACGGCTTTGGCAATATGGTGGTGGCCGACACCATGGCTGCTTGGCTGAAGTGCTTTGCCACGTTGGCGGTGATGGTCACCCTGGTCTATGGACGCCCCTATGCGGCTGCACGCGACATGCTGCGTGGCGGCGAGTTATTTACGCTGTCTATGTTCGCGCTGCTGGGCATGTTTGTCATGATTTCGGGCAACAACTTCCTAATCACTTACATGGGCCTGGAGTTGCTGACCTTGTCTAGCTACGCACTGGTGGCGCTGCGTCGCGACAATGCGCAAGCGGTTGAAGCAGCAATGAAATATTTTGTGCTCGGCGCCATGGCTTCCGGGTTTTTGCTTTACGGTATGTCTATGCTTTACGGCGCAACCGGTTCGCTGGACATCAACGAAGTATTCAGCGCCATATCCACCGGCCATGTGCGCCACCAGGTGTTGGTATTTGGCTTGGTGTTTATCGTATCGGGTCTGGCTTTCAAATTGGGTTTGGTGCCCTTCCATATGTGGATCCCTGATGTCTATCAGGGTGCGCCCACGGCGGTCACGCTCATGATTGGCGGCGCGCCCAAACTGGCGGCCTTTGCCATCACCATGCGTTTGCTGGTGGAAGGCATGTTGCCTCTGGCCATCGACTGGCAGCAAATGTTGATGTTGCTCTCGGTCGCTTCGCTGTTTATCGGCAACTTTGCCGCCATTGCGCAAACCAATGTCAAGCGTATGCTGGCTTTCTCCACCATCGCGCAAATGGGCTTTGTGCTGATTGGTATCTTCTCGGGCGTCATCAATGGCAACACCATTTCCACCGCCAACGCTTACAGCTCGGCCATGTTTTATGTGGTGAGCTATGTGCTCACCACGCTGGCGGCGTTTGGCGTCATCATGCTGCTGGCCCGCGAGGGCTTTGAAAGCGAAGAGATAGCCGACTTTGCCGGTCTGAACCAACGCAGCCCGCTCTACGCCGGCGTAATGGCCGCTTGCATGTTCTCTATGGCCGGTATCCCGCCGCTGGTGGGCTTTTACGCCAAGCTCTCGGTGCTGCAAGCGCTGATTGCTTCGGGCCAAGCCATGCATATCGGACTGGCAGTGTTCGCGGTGCTGATGTCACTGGTGGGCGCGTTTTACTACCTGCGCTTGGTCAAGGTCATGTATTTCGATTCGCCCATCACCGCCAACGCAGTGGTAGCCGGTGCCGATGTGCGCATTGTGCTGGCCCTTAACGGTGCTTTAGTACTGTTGCTGGGCATTTTCCCTGCCGGTCTGATGGCCTTGTCAGCGCAGTCCATTTTGCAAATGCTGGGCACTTGATTCCCGTTTGCTTCTTCCGAGCAGGGGGTAGGCCATGCCCAGCCACACCCACGTGATTTCGACCGCCGAGTCCGACACCGGCTTGCGCGAGCTACGCCAAAGCAGCGACAAAATTTTGTCAGGCCGTTTTCTGCAAGTCTTTGCCGATCAGGTGGCCTTGCCTGACGGTAGCAGCAGTTTCCGAGAATACATTGTCCATCCGGGCGCGGTGATGGTCATCCCGCTTTTGACTGATGCACAAGACCAGACCCGCGTTGTACTTGAACGCCAGTTCCGCTATCCGGTTGGGCAGGTGATGATAGAAATGCCAGCGGGTAAGCGCGATGGCCAAGAAGACTTGTTGCTGTGTGCCCAGCGCGAACTGCGCGAAGAAACTGGCTACACCGCCACCCAATGGGCGCACGCTGGGGTGCTGCATCCGTGCATTTCCTATTCCACCGAGTACATCGATATCTGGTTTGCGAAGGGCTTGCAGGCCGGGCCGTCCCAGTTGGACGCCGGTGAATTTTTAGACGTGTTCAGCGCCAGCACCGACGAATTTTTTGCCTGGTGCCGCGACGGGCGTATTACCGACGCCAAAACCTTGACCGGCGCGCTCTGGCTGCAAAACTACCTCAGCGGCACATGGCCGCTGCAATGGCAGGACGCTCCATGAAGGTACTGGACTTGCAATGCGCCCAAGGCCACGGCTTTGAGGGTTGGTTTGGGTCTGAGGATGATTTTCAATCGCAACAGACGCGCGCCTTGGTGCAATGCCCTTTGTGCGGCGACGCCACGATCAGCAAAAAGCTAAGCGCCCCACGCCTGAATTTGTCGCGCGCGTCCGCACCAGAGGCATCTGAACGGGATGACCCGTCTGGTCGGTCTGTGGAAAGCGACAAAGCCCTGGCCGTGGCCGCCCCCCAAGATGCCAACATGGCCAAACTTTGGATGGAAATAGGCCGCCACCTCATGGCCAACACCACCGACGTAGGCCCGCGTTTTGCCGAAGAGGCCCGCAAAATCCATTACGGCGAAGCCCCCGAGCGCGGTATCCGCGGCCAAACCAGCGCCCGCGAAGCGCGCGAGCTAATAGAGGAGGGCATAGGCGTCTTGCCCTTTGCGCTGCCTGAGGCGCTCAAAGGTCCTTTGCAATAGTCTGGCTACACGTTAAATTGCAGCGCCGCCAGCCCGGCATAGACGCCGCCGCGCGCTACCAATTGCGCGTGGGTGCCTTGTTCCACCAGGCGGCCTTTGTCTAGCACCACAATCAAGTCGGCTTTTTGCACCGTGGCCAGGCGGTGCGCCACCACCAGCGTCGTTCGGTTGCGCATGGCGGACTCCAGAGCGGCTTGCACCATGCGTTCGCTTTCGGCGTCCAGCGCGCTGGTGGCTTCGTCTAGCAACAACAAGGGCGGGTTTTTCAGCATGGCGCGTGCGATGGCAATGCGTTGGCGCTGTCCGCCCGATAGTCGCAAACCGCGTTCCCCCAAAAACGTGTCATAGCCTTGGGGCAGGGTGCTGATAAATTCATGGGCAAATGCAGCTTCGGCCGCCAGGCGCACTTCCTCATCCGTCGCGTTGGGTTTGCCGTAGCGTATGTTTTCCAGGGCGCTATTCGAAAATATGACCGCATCTTGGGGCACGATGCCGATGCGCTCGCGCAAGTCGCTCAGCGCCATGTCGTGGGTGGCCACGCCATCGAGCGTAATGCGCCCCGACTGCGGGTCATAAAAGCGCAGCAGCAGCTGAAACACCGTGCTCTTGCCCGCGCCGCTGGGCCCAACGATGGCCACGGTTTGACCGGCCTCTATGTTCAGCGAAAAACCGGACAAGGCCTCTTGCAGCGGGCGCGAAGGGTAGTGGAAATGCAAGTTCTCAAAGCGCACTGCGCTACCGGCCTGCGGCAGGGGGGCGGCTACCGGATGGGCCGGTGATGCAATAGGCGAGCGGGTATGCAGCAACTCCATCAAGCGCTCGGTAGCGCCCGCTGCGCGCAGCAAGTCGCCATACACCTCGCCCAGCACCGCAAACGCGCTAGCTAGCAAAATCACATACACCACGGTCTGTCCCAAATCACCCGCCGTAATGCGCCCTGCAACCACGGCTTGCGTGCCCTGGTACAAGCCCCATAGCAGCGCGGCCGAGGTGGCGATGATGATGAAACACACCAAGATGGAGCGCGCGCCGATGCGGCGGATGGCGGTGTCAAACGCATTGCGGGTAGACAGGCTAAAGCGGTCCGACTCGCGCCCTTCGGCGGTATAGCTTTGCACTACCGGAATCGCATTAAGCACTTCGGCCGCAATCGCGCTGGAGTCGGCAATGCGGTCCTGGCTGGCGCGCGAGAGCTTGCGCACCCGCCGCCCAAACCAGAGGCTGGGCATCACGATCAAGACCAGCACCAGCGTCACCTGCAACATCACGACGGGGTTGGTCCAGATCAGCACGCTCAAAGCGCCCAGGCCTAGCACCGCATTGCGCAAGCCCATGCTCAGCGAGGAGCCCACCACGGTTTGTACCAAAGTGGTGTCCGCCGACAAGCGCGAAAGCACTTCGCCGGTTTGCGTGGTTTCAAAAAACTCCGGGCTTTGCTCCAGCACATGGTGGTAGACGGCGTTGCGGATGTCCGCGGTCACCCGCTCCCCCAGCCAGCTCACCATATAAAAGCGCAGCGCCGAAAAAATACCTAGCGCGCTGGCCACGCCAAAGAGCAAAGCAAAGTGCTCGCGCATGGCCACCATTTGCTCGCCTTTGTCCTGGCGCACCAGGCCGCCGTCTATCAGCATGCGCAGCGCCACCGGAAAGGCCAACGTGGCTGCGGCCGCCATCACCAAAAACACCAAAGCCAAACCGATGCGCCCGCGGTAGGGTGTTAAAAATGGAATCAGACCGGTTAAAGATTTGGGGCTTTGGGATTTGGGGCGTTCGGTCGTCATGGGCTGCTAGGTGGGGCCAGCGGACGCCGCTGCAAGTGCGCCCGAAAGCCCTATTGTCGCAGGGCCTGTTATTGCGAAGCACTCCAGCGACGCCGCGACTGTCACGGCGAGGCGCATAGCGACGCGGCAGTCCATAGTGGCCAGAAGCACAGGCGCGCTGCCTTGCCAGGCCTGGCACCTACAGCCGTAGCGGCGACGCGTAGCCGGTCATCTCCAGGTAGCCGCGCCCGGCCAGGCGCTGCTGGCTGTCCAACACTTCACACAAGCCCTCCCAGTAAATCGCGCCCGTAGAGCTGCGGCTGTCTAACTCCTGTGCCTCAAACATGGCCTTCACGGTGTAAAAGTCGGCCGGGGTGCGCACCAGCCATTGCACCGGGTAGCGCGCCTGGCTGCGCGGGCTCTGCCACCAGCGGGTCGGATGAAACACCGCCTCGCCCTGCGTAAAGGTGTAGAGGGTGCTGCCCGCGCGAAACGACCCTCCGTCCCACACCGCGCGCCCGGCTTTGTCGCGCAGCTGAAACGCAGTCAGTGCGCTGCCATCCAGCATATTGATGCCAATCCAGTCCCAACCCACCGCCCCGGGCGGTAGCAGGGCGTCGCTCCACTCATGGTCCAACCACGCCAGGCTGCCCGCGCCCGCCGTGTAGCTGCGGCCTTGCAGGCGGATCTGCCCCTGCACCGCTAGCTGCGGCAGGCTGTAGTAATAGCTGAAATGCTGGGGCGAGGGCCCTTTGC
>JBBAPY010000166.1:0-6981 GCA_040400635.1 Rhodoferax sp. | reverse complement strand
GGAGCGATCTCGTCTTTGAACAGGCCTTTTTCCAAAGCCGCAGAGGCTTTTTGCTGGCTCGCCGCACCGTACTGGTCCATGGCTTCGCGGCTGATGTTATAGCGCTTGGCCACTTGCTCGGCGGTTTGCAACATGGCCCAATAGACCTCGGGTTTGTTTTTCTGCAGCCAAGGATCGGCCAGCATGTGCTTGTTCATTTCCTGCGCGGTGCAGGAGATGGCCTCCACGCCACCGGCTACGTAAATATCACCTTCGTTCGCCAAAATACGCTGCGCGGCCGTGGCAATGGTTTGCAGGCCCGAAGAGCAAAATCGGTTGATGGTCATACCCGAGACGCTGACCGGGCAGCCAGCGCGCAGCGCAATCTGGCGCGCGATATTGGCACCGGTAGCGCCTTCGGGCGTGCCGCAGCCCATGATGACGTCATCGACCTCACCGGCTTCGATTCCGGCTCGCTTGATCGCATGCTCGACCACATGGCCTCCCATGGTGGCGCCATGGGTCATATTGAATGCGCCTTTCCAGCTTTTGGTAAGGGGGGTGCGGGCGGTAGAAACAATTACTGCTGAAGTCATGGCGGTTCCTTAATTAAATGTCTTACCTTCGGCGGCCAGGCGTGCCAACAGGGGCGCGGGCTTCCAGAAATTGGCATCGTCCAAGGGGTTTTGGGCAAAACGGTGCATGGCTTGCACAACGTTGAACAGGCCGACTTCGTCGGCGTAGAGCATGGGCCCGCCGCGGTAGGGAGGGAAACCATAGCCAAAAATATAGGCGATGTCGATATCGCTAGCCTTGTTGGCAATGCCCTCCTCCAGAATATGGGCTGCTTCATTGACCAGCGCGAACACCAGGCGCTGCACGATTTCCTCGTCGCTGATTTTGCGCGGGGTGATGCCCTTGGCGGCGCGGTAGTCCTCGATCATCTTGACCACTTCAGCGTTTGGAATCGCATCGCGCTTGCCGGGTAGGTAGTCGTACCAGCCAGCGCCGGTTTTTTGGCCAAAGCGGCCTTTTTCGCACAGGAGGTCAGCGGTTTTGCTGTACTTCATGGTGGCGCGCTCGACAGAGCGGCGCTTGCGGATGGCCCAGCCGATGTCGTTACCGGCCAGATCGCCCATACGGAAGGGGCCCATGGCCATGCCAAATTTCTCCATGGCTTTGTCCACTTGTTGCGGTGTGCAGCCTTCATCGAGCAAAAAGCCGCCCTGGCGGCCATACTGCTCGATCATGCGGTTGCCGATAAAGCCGTCGCAAACACCCGAGACCACCGCGGTTTTACGGATCTTTTTGGCTACGGCCATCGAGGTGGCCATCACGTCTTTGGCCGTCTTGGCACCGCGCACCACTTCGAGCAGCTTCATCACATTGGCCGGACTGAAGAAGTGCAGGCCGACCACGTCTTGGGGGCGTTGGGTGAATTCGGCGATCTTGTTCACGTCCAAGGTGGATGTATTGGAGGCCAAAATGGCGCCCGGCTTCATGACGCGGTCCAATTCTTTAAACACTTTTTCTTTGACGCCGATTTCTTCAAACACGGCCTCGATCGCCATGTCGGTGCCGCTGAGCTCGTCGTAACTCAGGGTCGTGGACAACAGCGCCATGCGCTGCTCGTATTTGTCTTGCTTGAGCTTGCCTTTTTTGACCTGGGCTTCGTAGTTGCCGCGAATCGTGGCCACACCTTTGTCCAGCGCTTCCTGCTTCATCTCCAGCATCTTGACGCTGATACCGGCGTTCATGAAATTCATGGCAATGCCGCCGCCCATGGTGCCGGCGCCGATAATAGCCACGCTCTTGATCTCGCGCTGCTGGACGCTGGAATCGATATCTGGAATCTTCGAAGCCGCCCGCTCGCCCAGGAACAAATGTCGCAGGGCCCGGCTCTCGGATGTCATCATCAGGTTGATGAAAATCTGGCGCTCGGTGGCCATGCCTTCTTCAAATTTCTTGCTTGCCGCGGCTTCCACCGCCTCGATGCACTTGAGCGGCGCGGGGTAGTTTTTCGACATGGCGCCCACCATATTGCGGGCGAACTGGAAATAGGCATCACCTAAGGGGTGCTTGCAAGGCAGATCACGCACCAAGGGCAACGGGCGTGTGGCCGCTACCGAGCGGGCAAATGCCAAGGCCTCTTCGGCCAGGCTTTCGGCCGACTTGGACAGCTTGTCGAACAGTTTTTGCCCGGGCAGCATCGCCAGCATTTCGCTCTTAATGGCTTCGCCCGAGACCACCATGTTCAGGCCGGCTTCGACGCCGAGCACACGTGGCAGGCGCTGCGTACCACCGGCACCGGGCAGCAGACCTAGCTTGACCTCCGGCAGAGCGATGCTGGCACCCGGCGCTGCGATACGGTAATGGCAACCCAGGGCTAGTTCCAGACCTCCACCCATGGCCACCGAATGGATGGCAGCAATGACCGGCTTCGTGGATTTTTCCAGCAACAGGATGACACTGTTGAGGTTGGGCTCCATCATGGCCTTGGAAGATCCGAATTCACGGATGTCGGCGCCGCCGGAAAAGGCTTTACCCGCGCCGGTGATGACGATGGCTTGGACGGCCGAATCTGCCAGTGCCTTGGCCATACCGTCGGCAATGCCAACCCGTGTAGCGTGCCCCAAGCCGTTGACCGGTGGGTTGTCGAGCGTGATGAGGGCGATATCGCCCTGAACCTGGTAATGCGCTGTCATGCTGGCTTTCCTTCTTGAGATGCGGCAATGGGGAGACGAGGGAGACTTGGGAAGCAAAATAGAACGGTCGTTCTTTTTTGTAAATTGTAGGGCTTTTTGCGTGTTGGGCGAGGGTTTTTGTCCCAACTGGGACAAGGGCTTCGTCAGACCTCCAGCCACTCTTTACGCACCGCCGCGTTGGCTTGCAACGCAGCGGGCGTGCCCTCAAACACCACGCTGCCATGCCCCATAAGCAGGCAGCGGTCGGAAATCTGCATCGCAATCGTCAGTTTTTGCTCGATCAGCAGCACCGACAGGCCGCGCGCACGCAAGGCTTGCAAAAAACCGGCGACCAGTTCCACGATCTTGGGTGCCAGACCCTCCGTGGGCTCGTCGATGATGAGCAGATCGGGGTCGCCCATTAAAGTGCGACACAAGGTCAGCATTTGCTGCTCACCGCCGGACAGGACGCCGGCTTGCACATCTGCGCGCTCGCGCAGACGCGGGAACAAGGTGTACATGTCTTCAAACGTCCAGCGAGGATTTTCGCGGCCTGACTTCTCGCCCAGCATCAGGTTCTGGTGCACCGTCAGGCGCGGAAAAATATCGCGGTTCTCTGGCACGTAGCCAATGCCCAGTTGGGCGATTTGGTAGGGCTTTTTGCCCAGCACCGCTTGGCCCTTCCACTGCACCGAGCCCTGCGCATCGACCAGGCCCATGATGGCTTTGGCAGTGGTGGAACGACCCGAGCCGTTACGCCCCAGCAGCGCCAGAATTTCGCCATCGCCCACTTGGAAATCTACGCCATGCAGCACATGGCTTTTGCCATAAAACGCATTCAGGCCCTGTACGCGTAACACGCTTATACCCCCCGCTTCGCTGCGTCGGCCTGGGCATCGGCCACCGGGGAACCCAGATAAGCCTCTTGCACGCGGGGGTCGGCGCGCACGGCCTCGGGCGTATCAAAGGCAATGACTTCGCCGTAGACCAGCACTGCAATTTTGTCGGCCAGGCCAAAGACCACGCCCATATCGTGTTCCACCGTGAGCAAAGTTTTGCCCTCGGTCGCCTCGCGAATCAAGGCCACAAAATGGCTGGTTTCGCTGGCGCTCATACCGGCGGTGGGTTCGTCCAGCAAAATCACATTGGCGCCGCCGCCGATCGTGATGCCCACTTCCAAGGCGCGCTGCTCGGCATAGGTCAAATCCATGGCCAGCACATCGCGCTTACGCGCCAGTCCGATGCGCTCCATCAGGGCCAAAGCCGCGGCATTGGCATCTTGCATATCGGCCAGAAAGCGCCAAAAGCCGTAGCCATAGCCCAGGCTCCAAAGTACGCTGCATCGCAGGTTTTCAAAGACGCTCAACTTAGGAAAAATATTGGTAATCTGAAAGCTGCGCGAAAGGCCCAGACGGTTGATCTCAAAAGTTTTTTTCCCTTGTATGGACTGCCCGTGCAACAAAATATCGCCGCCACTCAGGGGTATACGCCCGCTGATCAGGTTAAACAGCGTGGACTTACCCGCGCCATTGGGGCCGATGATGGCAACCCGTTCTCCCGAAAGCACCACCAGATCGGTACCGCGAATAATCGCCGTATTGCCAAAACTTTTGCGCACATTGCGCAGTTCCAATGCTGGCGCCATGGTAGTAGCCGTCATGGCGTCATCGCGGCGCGCAAGCGCGCGTCTTCCATGCTTTGGTGCACCTCACCCCATTGCAGCGCGAAGCGGCGGCGCGACCATTCAAAACCTGACACGCCAAGGGCCAGATAGGCCAGCAAGCCAGACCAATACAGGGCAGACGACGTGTCCAAGGCCATGCCCAAAAAGCGCAGCACCGGGCCCATTGCGGCATCGAGTTGGCGGTGGTACACCATTTCTACTAGAGCAGAAAAACCCAGACTACACACTACGCTGCATAGAGTCAGCAGACCGTAGGCCGGTAACAATGCGCGCAGCTTGCCGTGGCGGGCCAGGCGCAGATTGAGCATGATCAGGCTAGCCAGCCCGCCCGGCGCATACATGACCATCAGCATAAATACTGCACCCAAATACAGCAACCAAGCCTTGGTAATTTCGCTGAGCATGACAAAGGCCAGCACCATCAGCACTGCGCCGAGTATCGGGCCGAAGAAAAATGTGGCACCACCTAAAAAGGTAAACAGCAGGTAGGCGCCGGAACGGGCCGCGCCCACAACCTCTGCATTGACAATTTCAAAATTCAAAGCCCCCAGGCCGCCCGAAATTCCGGCAAAAAAGCCCGCAAGGATGAATGCGGTGTAACGGACACGCTGGGGGTTATAGCCGATGAATTCCACCCGCTCCGGGTTATCGCGCACCGCGTTAAGCAGGCGGCCCAAAGGGGTTTGCGTGAAGGCGTACATCAACACCACGCATACCAAGGTGTAAATGGCAATCAAGTAATACACCTGCTCGGCCGGCCCGTAGCTAATGCCCAGTACAGGCGCACCCACCACCCGGTTGCCCGACACCCCGCCCTCCCCGCCGAAAAACTCCGGCACCATCAGGGACATGGCAAACACCAGTTCGGCCAGGCCCAGGGTAATCATGGCAAAGGTCGTGCCGGATTTGCGGGTGGTCACGTAGCCGAAGAGCACCGCAAAACCCATGCCTGCGACTCCGCCCACCAAGGGCACCAGCGACACCGGCAGCGCCGGACTGGCGGCGCACCAGGCGTTGAGCGCATGGATAGCGACAAATGCGCCTAGGCCGGTGTACACCGCATGGCCAAAACTCAGCATGCCGCCTTGCCCCAGCAACATGTTGTAGGACAAACAGGCAATGATGGCGATGCCCATTTGGGACAGCATGGTGATGGACAAGCCGCTGTCAAATAGGCGGGGTATGACCAGCATCAGCAAAGCAAAGGCCAACCACAAGTACATCGAGCCCCAACGCCCACCGGTATAGCTTGCGTCGCTCATCCTTCGCGGCTCCCCAAAAGGCCGCGCGGGCGAAAAATCAAAATCAACACCAGCAGTAAATAAGGCAATATCGGCGCCACTTGGGCAATGGTCAGCCGCGCCAGGGTGGTGCCCTGCCAGGAAGGCGCCATCGCCATGCCGATAGAAGCCAGCACGCTGCCCACCGAGTAATCCAGCGATACGGCAAAGGTTTGGACGATGCCAATCAAGAGCGATGCGATAAACGCGCCGGACAAAGAACCCAGACCGCCCACTACGACCACCACAAACACAATAGAGCCCACGGTTGCGGCCATGGCCGGCTCGGTGAGGAAAGTGCTGCCGCCAATGACACCGGCCAAACCGGCCAGCGCAGCACCGGCGCCAAACACCAGCATGAATACGCGCGGCACGTTATGCCCCAGGGACTCGACGGCATCGGGATGCGTCAAAGCCGCTTGGATGACCAAGCCGACACGGGTGCGCGTCAGCAACAACCAAATGGACGCTAGCATGGTAAGAGCCACCAGCATCATGAACCCACGCGTCGCCGGGAAAGGCGAGCAGACAATGCGCACAGCGCCATCGGCAGAACTACAAAGATCAGGAGCCACCGCCCCCCAATGCAAACTCAAACCCGCCAGGGAATGGTTCATCAGGGTAAAAGCGGGGCCTTGCAAAAGTGCGGGTGGCGCAAAGTCCACCGCTATGCGGCCCCAGACCAGTTGCACCACTTCCAGCACCACATAAGTCAGGCCAAAGGTGATCAAGAGCTCAGGCACATGCCCGAACTTGTGTACGCGGCGCAGGCAGTAGCGCTCGAACAGGGCGCCTAAAGCACCCACCAGCAATGGCGCCAACACCATCGCCGGCCAAAACCCAAGCAGTTGTGCAAGGCTGTAGCCGATATAGGCCCCCAGCATATAAAAACTGGCATGCGCAAAATTGAGCACACCCATCATGCTGAAAATCAGGGTCAGGCCCGAGCTGAGCATGAACAACAACAAGCCGTAGCTCAGGCCATTCAAGCTGGAAATAAGAAAAAATTCCATGGAAAAACGCAGGCTTTCAAGGGTAAGCGAAGCGCCCTTTTGCAGGACGCATAGCGCTTACCGGTAACTCACAACAGCGCTTAGGAAGGCCGCTTCATCTGGCAGCTGGTAGGCGTGCTGGAAACGTAGTTGGGGTACTCCTTGAGGGGCACCAAGGTCATCCCGGTGTTCTCCGGGCTATAAGGGTATTTTTTGTCCGCCTTCTGCCATACCGTCATGTACAGCGGCTGCTGCAGCTGGTGGTCTAGCCTGCGCATTTCCACTTCGCCGTTGAAGCTATCGACACGCAAACCCTCCAAGGCAGCAGCCCTAAACCCTCCCGCCCGCGATGGAGCGATTCC
>JBBAPY010000165.1:0-6991 GCA_040400635.1 Rhodoferax sp. | reverse complement strand
TGCACCACCTCGGCCTTGCTCATATTAAAGACCACATCCCGAAACAAGGGCGCAGTCGCGTTATAGACGTGCATGATGACGCGCCGGGCGCCCACCACCGACTCGAAAGTACGCCGGATCAGGTGCTCGCGCGCCTGGGTCAGCACCTCGATGGTCACATCCTCGGGCACCAATTTATCGTCGACCAGTTTGCGCACAAAGTCAAAGTCGGTTTGCGAAGCGCTGGGAAAACCCACCTCAATTTCCTTGAAACCTACTTCGCACACCGTGCGGAACATGCGCAGCTTGCGCTCTAGGTTCATGGGCTCGAACAGCGACTGGTTGCCATCG
The DNA here is from genome assembly GCA_040400635.1 of Rhodoferax sp. GTDB lineage: Bacteria > Pseudomonadota > Gammaproteobacteria > Burkholderiales > Burkholderiaceae_C > Allorhodoferax. The sequence goes on along the minus strand of JBBAPY010000165.1, from coordinate 6,661 downwards.
CGCAAATCCGTGCTCATCCAGATGGGCGGCTGGGTAATGGTGCGGCCCGGCCACTGGCGGTCGGGCAGGTCAATAGCGGGAAAAGCGCGGTACTTGGTAGCGGGTTGCGAGAGCATGGTTTCCTTGGGATAACAAAAAGCCGTGTGACAGCGAAATCGAGGCTCTATGTTAGCCCGTCGGCACGCGCAGGGGATTGCGAAATTAGCTAGATAAATCTAAAAATTAGATTTTTTAATCTTAAATTTATATTTATCCGCAATTTAATGCTAATTTTTAGAAAAAAGCACAATCAGTGCTGATGCCCGTGCGCCCCATGCACATGGCGGTGGGCAACTTCTTCTTCAGAGGCGGCACGCACGTCCAGCACCTGGGCGCTAAAACGCAAGGCCTGGCCGGCCAGGGGGTGGTTGGCGTCAAGGATGACTTTGTCGCCCTTGATTTTGACGACGGTAAAGGCGCGCGCTTGGCCATTGGCGTCGCGCCCCTCCAACTGGCCGCCGACTTTGACGCCGGGCGGGAACTGGGTTTTGGGGATGGTTTGCAGCAGCGACTCGTCGCGCTCGCCAAAGGCATCGGCCACTGACAAGTCCAGCGTCACCCGGTAGCCCGCCTCTTGGCCAATCAGCGCCTCTTCGACTTTAGGAAAAATATTGCCGTAGCCGCCGTGCAGGTAGGCGATGGGCTCTTTACTTTGCTCAAGGACTTTGCCTTGCGGGGTGGCGACTGTGTAATGCAGGGTGACGGCGCTGTCTTGGCTGATTTTCATGGGCGTAAAAAGTATTTTGAAGTGCTAAAGCGGGCCCTATTATCGGAAAAACCCCGCGCCCTTCACCGGCTGCGCTGCCGCAGGCCGCCGCGCCGGGCGCAAAGGTGAAATAATCAGGCCTATATTGCAACTCTTGCCACAAAGGATTTTCCCCATGAGCGACACCCAGCAACGCATCGACAGCCTGGTTAAAGGCAACGAAGTGGTTTTGTTTATGAAGGGCAATGCCAATTTTCCGCAGTGCGGTTTTTCGGGCCGGGCTATCCAGATTTTGAAAGCCAGCGGTGTGGATACCAAAGGGCTGACCACCGTCAATGTGCTGGAAGATGAAGAAATCCGCCAGGGCATCAAGGAATACAGCAAGTGGCCCACCATACCCCAGCTCTATATCAAAGGCGAATTCATCGGCGGTTCGGACATCATGATGGAGATGTACGAATCAGGCGAACTGCTGCAAGCCCTGGGCAACAAAGCCGCTTAAGCACCCACGCGGTCGGCGAGGGCGCGGCGCCTTAGCCAAGCGGCCCAGCAGCAACCAAGCCCCCCGGCTAGGGCTGTGCGCCAAACGCTACAGCTCCCAAGTGCGGCGCGCTGCCAGCACTGAATCCGGATAGGCTCGCTGGCCACGCGAGCCGTTGTAACGTCCCAGAGCCATAAACATATCGCCGTTTTCTGTGTCCAGGTAGTGGCGCAGGATGACGCAGCCAAAGCGCAAATTGGTTTGTAAGTGGAATAAGGTCGCGGGGTCGCCGTCGCCGATCAGGCGGGTCCAAAACGGCATGACTTGCATATAGCCGCGGGCTCCGGCGCTGCTGATGGCAAATTTGCGGAAGTTGCTTTCCACCTGTATCAATCCCAGCACCAGCGCCACATCCAGCTCCGCGCGCTTGCTCTCATACCAGACGGTGGGTAAAAATTCTTTGTGCTCCAGCGCATCAGCCTTGCGTGCGCGCAAGCGCTGGGCCGCAGTGTCCAGCCAACGCTCGTATTGCTGGCGCGTGCTGTCCTGCGCAAATGCAGGCACCGGTGGTGCGCTTTGGTGGATGGCCGAACTGAGCGCCGAGCGCACCGAATCGATGAGCGGTTCTTCCACCTGCCTGCCTGCGTGCGCCCGCTGCGGCAACAGCAGCGGCAAAGCCCACACCGCAGGCCAGGCGCGCAGGGCTTGGGCCAGCGTGGTGCGGCGGCTCAAACACTTGGGGCGCTGCATGGCTTGGCGGCTGCTACAGCCAGGCCGGCTTAAACCGTGAGGCGGCTGCGTACCCAGACGGCCGCTTCGGCTACTGGCACCGAGGTCGCCGCCGTGTCACGCCGGTGCTGGTATTCGACCATGCCCTCTTTCAGACCCCGGTCGCCCAGGGTAATGCGGTGCGGCACGCCAATAAGTTCCCAGTCGGCAAACATGGCGCCGGGGCGCTCGCCCCGGTCGTCCAAGATGACGTCGACCCCGGCGGACAGCAACTCCGCGTACAGCGCCTGGGCAGCGGTTTTGACCTCGGTAAATCGGTCCGGGCTGATGGGGCAAATGACCACCGTAAACGGCGCCAGCGCGTCCGGCCAAATGATGCCGCGCGCGTCATGGTTTTGCTCGATAGCGGCGGCAGGCAGGCGCGTAATGCCGATGCCATAGCAACCCATTTCCATGAACTGCGGTTTGCCATTGACGTCCAAAAACGTGGCATGCATAGCCTGGGAGTATTTGGTGCCCAGGTAAAAAATATGGCCGATTTCGATACCGCGCTCAATCGCCAGTGCACCGCTGCCATCGGGCGCCAGATCGCCCTCCACTACATTGCGGATGTCGGCCACCGCATCGGGCTCGGGCAGGTCGCGGCCCCAGTTCACACCCGCGATATGAAAATGCGGCTCATTGGCACCGCACACCCAGTCGGCCATTAGCGCCACCTCGCGGTCGGCCACGATGCGCAGCGGCTTTTTCAGGCCTACCGGCCCCAGGTAGCCGGGCTCGCAACCAAAGTGCGCGTCAATCTCAGCCAGGCTGGCAAAGCGGAAATCGGCCAGGCCGGGCACTTTAGAGACTTTGACTTCGTTCATGCTGCGGTCGCCCCGGATCAGCAAGAGCCAAACCACCGACTTGACCACTTCGCCTTTGTCGTCCCGCTCGTCCGTGGCGAGCACCAAGGATTTCAGGGTGCTCGCCAGGGGCAGCTTGAGGTACTCAGCCACATCGGCACAGGTGCTTTTGCCTGGCGTGGCGACTTTGGCCATGGCCTGGGTGGGTGCCGGACGCGGTCCGGCGGGGGCCAAGGCTTCAGCTTTTTCCATATTGGCAGCGTAATCACTGCCGAGGGCATAGACGATGGCGTCTTCACCGGTGGTGGCAATCACCTGGAACTCTTCACTCAGGTAGCCGCCGATGGCGCCGCTGTCGGCGGCCACGGCCCGGTAGCGCAGGCCAAAGCGGTCAAAAATTTTGCGGTAGGCCTGGGCCATGATTTGGTAGCTGGCTTTGGCGGAATCGACGTCGCGATCAAAGCTGTAAGCGTCTTTCATGGTGAACTCGCGGCCGCGCATCAGGCCAAAGCGGGGGCGGCGTTCGTCGCGGAACTTGGTCTGGATTTGGTAGAGGTTCTTGGGCAGCTGCTTGTAGCTTTTGATTTCCTGGCGGGCAATGTCGGTCACCACCTCTTCGCTGGTGGGCTGCACCACGTAGTCGCGGTCGTGGCGGTCTTTGATGCGCAAGAGCTCGGGGCCCATTTTTTCAAAGCGCCCGGTTTCCTGCCAGAGTTCGGCCGGTTGCACCACCGGCATACTTATCTCTACGGCTCCGGCGCGGTTCATTTCCTCGCGCACGATGGCCTCGACTTTACGGATGACACGCAAGCCCATGGGCATATAGCTGTAGATCCCAGCACCGAGTTTTTTAATCATGCCGGCGCGCATCATCAGCTGGTGGCTGGCCACTTCGGCGTCGGCCGGAGCCTCCTTGAGGGTGGAAATCAAAAATTGGGAGGCTTTCATGCAGGGTCTCGTGGATCTCGTAGCGCGGGCCTGTTTGCAGCGGGCGAGGTGCCGTGCATAATGGCTCAAGTTTTAAAAATTTGGGGTTTGATTATGCTTGACCGGGATGGGTTTCGGCCCAACGTCGGCATCATCTTGCTCAACCAGAAAAATCAGGTTTTTTGGGGCAAACGCATACGCACCCACTCTTGGCAGTTTCCGCAAGGCGGCATTGACCGGGGCGAAACCCCGGAGCAAGCCATGTACCGCGAACTGCATGAGGAAGTGGGGCTCCAACCGGAGCATGTAGCAATTGTGGCCCGTACCCGTGACTGGTTGCGCTACGAGGTGCCACAACGCTATATCCGCCGTGATGCGCGCGGCCATTACAAAGGCCAAAAGCAGATCTGGTTCCTGCTCCAGCTTACGGGCTTTGACTGGAACCTGAACCTGCGCGCCACCGACCATCCAGAGTTTGATGCCTGGCGCTGGAACGACTACTGGGTGCCGCTCGATGCGGTGGTGGACTTCAAGCGTGGCGTCTACCAGGATGCGCTAACCGAGTTGGCGCGCTATCTGCCGCGCCTGGACGGGCGTGCTGCAAGAAGCGGCTGATTTAAAGACCTTACTTAGCGCATCAGCACCAGGTTATCCCGGTGCAGCATTTCGGGCTCGGCGGCATAGCCCAGCAGGGCTTCGATGTCGGCAGACGGCTTGCCGCACAAGAGACGCGCTTCCGTGCTGGAGTAATTGGCCAGGCCGCGCGCAATATCCTGACCCTCGGGGCCGCGCACCGCGATCACATCCCCGCGCGAAAAATCACCCTCCACGCGCACCATGCCTACAGGCAGCAGGCTTTTTCCCTGGCTACGCACCATGCGCGCTGCCCCGGCATCGACCACTACAGCGCCGCGCAATTGCAAATGATCAGCCATCCACTGTTTGCGGGCCTGGGTTTTCTGGGTCGGCGCGACCAAGACCGTGCCAATGGCCTCGCCTTGCGCCAGCCGTACCAGCGCATCAGGCTCTCGGCCCCACGCGATGATGGTGGAGGCGCCCGACCCTGCCGCGCGCTTGGCCGCCAAAATTTTGGTAATCATGCCGCCGCGCCCTAGGCTGCTACCGGTGCCGCCCGCCATCTCTTCCAAGGCCAGGTCACCTGCCTGCGCTTGGTCAATAAAGCGCGCTTGCGGGTCTTTGCGTGGGTCGGCGCTGAACAAGCCTTGTTGATCGGTCAGTATCACCAGCGCGTCAGCTTCAATCAGGTTGGCAACCAAAGCGCCCAAGGTGTCGTTATCGCCAAACTTGATTTCGTCGTTGACCACCGTGTCGTTTTCATTGATGACCGGTACCACGCCCAGCTTGAGCAGCGTCAGCAAGGTGGAGCGGGCATTGAGGTAGCGCTCGCGATCGGCCAGATCGGCGTGGGTGAGCAGCACCTGGGCGCTGCCCAATGCGTTCTCGCGCAGCTTGGTTTCGTACATTTGGGCCAGGCCCATCTGGCCCACGGCAGCGGCGGCTTGCAATTCGTTCACCGCCTTGGGGCGCGCACTCCAACCCAGGCGTTTCATGCCTTCGGCAATGGCGCCGCTGGAGACCATCACCACTTCGATGCCCTGGGCCCGCAAGACCGCCATTTGGCGGCACCACTGCCCGATGGCCGCTTCGTCCAGCCCGCGACCTTCATTGGTCACCAGGCTGGAGCCGACTTTGACCACGATGCGCTTGGCATCCTGAACAATACGAGTTTTGCGGGTACTGGGCATGCGGCTTACCGGTGTCGGCACAGAGGAGCAGGGGTAACGTTAAGGCGCTTAAAAAACTCAGGGGGCAGGTTCGGCAACGTCAGGGGACGCAGCGATAAAGCGCGGATCTTCCTCGACATAAGGCTGCTCAGACATTTGCTGCGCTTTTACGTGTTTGTAAATGGCTTTGACCAAGGGCTCGCAGCCCTCGCGGGTCAGGGCCGAAATCTCGAACACCGGGCCTTTGAACTTGAAGCGCTTCACAAAATCTTTGACCAGCGCGATACGGGCGTCGCCATCGACCATGTCCAGTTTATTGAGCACCAGCCAGCGCGGCTTTTTGTACAGGCCTTGGTCGTATTTTTTGAGCTCGTTGACGATGGCCTTGGCCTGGGCGACCGTATCCACACCCTCGTCAAACGGGGCGACATCGACAATATGCAGCAGCAAACGCGTGCGCTGCAAATGGCGTAAAAACAAATGGCCCAAGCCCGCGCCTTCGGACGCGCCTTCGATCAGGCCAGGCAGGTCGGCCACCACAAAGCTTTGCTCTGGCCCCACGCGCACCACGCCCAAATTGGGATGCAAGGTGGTGAAGGGGTAATCCGCAATACGCGGGCGGGCATTGGAAATCGCCGTGATGAAGGTCGATTTACCCGCATTGGGCATGCCGAGCAAGCCCACATCAGCCAGCACTTTGAGCTCGAGCTTGAGGTTGCGTTTTTCGCCGGGCCAGCCGGGCGTTTTCTGGCGCGGTGCGCGGTTGATGGCGCTTTTGAAGCGTAAATTGCCGAAACCGCCGTCGCCCCCCTTGGCGATGGTGATCACTTCGCCAGGCACTAAAAGCTCAAACAAGACTTCGCCGGTTTCGGCGTCAGTGATGATGGTGCCCACCGGCATTTTGAGGGTGATGTCGTCACCTGCAGCGCCGAACATGTCCGAGCCCATGCCGTGCTGGCCGCGTTTGGCATCGTGGCGGCGGGAGAAGCGAAAGTCCACCAGCGTGTTCAGGTTGGAGTCGGCCACAGCAAACACATGGCCGCCGCGCCCGCCGTCGCCGCCGTTGGGGCCGCCGAATTCTTTGTATTTTTCATGCCGGAAGGAGACGCAGCCGGCCCCGCCGTCGCCTGCGGCGATGTCGATATAGGCTTCGTCAACGAACTTCATGGCATTCCTGCTGGTAAAAATG
>JBBAPY010000164.1:0-7046 GCA_040400635.1 Rhodoferax sp. | reverse complement strand
CCTTGCGGTACGCCTGATTTCGAGTCAGGTACATTCGACCACTCTGCCATCTCTCCGGGTCGCTGTCGTAGCGGATGGCGATTCTATCAGGGGCGCAGCGTCTCCAGGCCGCCCATATAGGTACGGAGCGCCTCGGGCACAGTGACCGAGCCGTCGGCGTTCTGGTAATTTTCTAGCACCGCCACCAGCGTGCGGCCTACGGCCAGGCCCGAGCCGTTTAGAGTGTGGACGAGTTCGTTCTTGCCTTGGGCGTTTTTGAAGCGCGCCTGCAAGCGGCGTGACTGAAAGCCTTCGCAATTGGAGCAACTGCTGATTTCGCGGTAGGTGTTTTGCGCGGGCAGCCATACCTCCAAGTCATAGGTCTTGGCGGCACCAAAGCCCATGTCACCGGTGCACAAGCTCATCACGCGGTAAGGCAGCCCCAGCTTTTGCAATATGGCTTCGGCGTGGCCGGTCATCTCTTCCAGCGCGGCGTAGCTGTGGTCCGGGTGGGCGATTTGCACCATTTCCACTTTGTCAAACTGGTGCTGGCGGATCAGGCCGCGGGTATCGCGCCCGTAGGAGCCGGCCTCCGAACGAAAACAGGCGGTGTGCGCCGTCAGCTTCATGGGCAGCTGGTTTTCGGCCAGCACAGTGTCGCGCACAAAATTGGTCAGCGTCACCTCGCTGGTGGGAATCAGGTACAGCGCGGCGTTGTCCGCCGTCTGCGCATCCTGTCCGCCTTTTTTGGCGGCAAACAGGTCTTCTTCAAATTTGGGCAGTTGGCCGGTGCCGCGCAGTGTTTCGGCATTGACGATGTAGGGCGTGTAGCACTCGGTGTAGCCGTGTTCCTGGGTTTGCACGTCCAGCATGAACTGGGCGATAGCACGGTGCAATCGGGCCATCGGGCCTTTCATCACGGTAAAGCGTGCGCCGCTGAGTTTGACGCCCATCTCAAAATCCAGGCCCAGGGGTTCGCCCACATCGACATGGTCTTTGATGGTGAAATCCATGGCCTTGGGCGCCCCCCAGCTGCGCACCACCACGTTGGCATGTTCGTCTTTGCCCACCGGGACGCTCTCGTGCGGCAAATTGGGCACGTTCAGCAGCAGGGCCTGCATATCGGCCTGAATGCCCTCCAGGCGTGCGGCCGAGGCGTCTAGTTCGGATTTGATGTCGGCGGTCTGCGCCATCACCCCATCGACCTCGGCCTGCCCCGCCGCACCTTTGGCCTTGAGTTGGCCGATCTGCTTACTCAGGCTGTTGCGCTTGGCTTGCAACTCTTCGGTGCGGGTTTGGATGGTTTTACGCTCGCCTTCCAGCGCGGTAAACACGTCCACTGGTAAAAAAGCTTGCGGGCTTTTGCGGGTTTCAAGGCGGGCCAGGACCGAAGGCAGGTCTTTGCGTAGCAGGGTGATGTCGAGCATGGTGGTTTTGTAAGGATTCGGGCACAGGCCGAAAGCGCCGATTTTAGGCGGGCCGGGCGCAAGCGAGGATTTCGCGGCGGGTCAGCTTGTACCTGAACTATGCTGCAGCGCCAGGGGAAGAAACTACCGTTGCAAACTAAGCCTGAAGCTCCGCTGCATCCAGCCGATCCAGTACGGCAAGCGCCTGGCGCATATCGCCGGTAGCGGCCATCGCACGAAAATGGTTTTCGGTGTCCCAGGCGGCCAGCGCATGGGCGCTGAGTTGCTCCACTAATTTGTTCATACTCAAGCCTCGGCTTTGCGCCAAGGATTTCAGCCTTTGCGCAGTATCGTCAGGCAAGCGTATAGTCAAAACACTCATATCAACTCCTTCAAACATTGTGCGGGCGTTAGCACCCGCAAGCTTCCCAAGCGCAGTTGGCCACCACGTAAATCTCGCAAATTGTGGGTCACGATAGCGTTCGCCCCGCCAGCCAAGGCTAACTCAATCAAATGGTTATCCCCCTCATCCGGCAAATTAGGGCGCCAGCCGTAGTACACCGTGACCCATCGGGCTTTGCTTGCCAATGCAGCCAAAACGAGCCGCCGCTCATCGACCGTGGTTACATCACCCCAGACAGGACGACCCATGACATCCTGGTATTCGGTCCAGAGCGCATTGCCAAAAAGGGCTTGCAAATCTCCATCCAATGCCCTGCGCAGAACCAAGCGCGATGCACCGCCGCCAGACCTCAAGGCCGCAACAAAGACATTGGTATCGATGACAACAGGAATCATTGTGACAGCATAGGCGCTATCAGATATTTATGCAAGCATTAGCTACTAGATTCAAAGCGGCCGGAATCGCCTTAAGCTTCAATCAGGCACCGATGGCGCTTGACCCGTCGGTATCGGGCTTGAGTCCCTTGGGCAGCGGGAATTTGATGGTCTCGACCACGCCGTCCATGCGCCGTACCGAAAGCGCGCCCAGCGAGCGCAGGCGCGAGATGACGGCCTGCACCAAAATCTCCGGGGCCGAGGCGCCGGCCGTCAGGCCAACGCGGCCGCGGCCCACAAACCAAGCCGGGTCCAACTCATTGGCGTGGTCCACCATATAGCTGACCGTGCCCAGTTTTTGGGCCACTTCGCGCAAGCGGTTGCTGTTGGAGCTGGTGGGGCTGCCCACCACAATCACGATGTCCACCTGCGGGCTCATGATTTTGATGGCGTCCTGGCGGTTTTGGGTGGCGTAGCAAATGTCCTGTTGCTTGGGTTCGCGCACTTGCGGAAAACGGGCTTTGACGGCTGCTGCAATGTCTGCTGCGTCATCCATGCTGAGCGTGGTTTGCGTAACCAGCGCCAGCTTGGCCGACTGCCCGGGTTGCACGCGGGCCACATCGGCCACGTCTTCTACCAGGTGAATGCCGCTGTCCAACTGGCCCATGGTGCCCTCTACTTCCGGGTGCCCTTTGTGGCCGATCATGATGAATTCGTAGCCCTCTTTGTGCAGCTTGGCCACTTCCACATGCACTTTGGTGACCAAGGGGCAGGTGGCGTCAAATACCTTGAAGCCCCGCTGCTCCGCCTCGTCTTGAATCGCCTTGCTCACCCCATGCGCCGAAAAAACCAGCGTCGCACCGGGCGGTACGTCGTCCAGGTCTTCGATAAAGATAGCGCCCTTGGATTTGAGGTCGTTCACCACAAAAGTGTTGTGCACGATTTCGTGGCGTACATAAATCGGCGCGCCGAATTTGGAGAGCGCGCGCTCCACAATTTCTATGGCCCGGTCCACCCCGGCGCAAAAGCCACGTGGCTCGGCCAGCAGGATTTCGCTGCCATTCAAAATATCGCTGGACTTCTGGCCGTGCGTGTTCATAAAACAGCAATCACTTTCACTTCAAAGCTGACCGGTTGACCGGCCAGTGGGTGGTTGAAATCGAACAATACCGCACCATTGGCCCGCGCGTCCTGGTCACTGGCATCTCCCTTGACCGCGACCACCGCACCGGCATAGCTATTTTGCCCGTCTGGCGTGGGGAATTGCACCACATCGCCGGGTGCATAGCGCTCCTGGGGGTCGCCCATTTCACGCAGCAGGCTGTGGGCTACCCACTGCTGCATATCCGGATTACGCGGGCCAAAGGCCACACCGGCAGGCAGGTCAAAAGTGCGGTGCGCGCCCTCCTCCAGGCCAAGTAGACAGCGCTCCACTTCGGGGGACAACTCGCCCGTGCCCAGGCTCAAGGTGGCAGGCTTACCGCCAAAGGTGTTAATTACCTCGCCCGCCGGGCCGGCCAGCCGGTAATGCAACGTTAAAAACGAAGCGGCTTGGATACGGGGAAGGTCGTGGGTCATAGGGCTGTGGATAATCTGCAGCTATTGTAGAAACATGGATACGGGGCAGCGGCCATGCACCGCGAGATAAGCAGCCCGCTCTAAAACCCTTTGCTGTCACACCACCTGCCGCTATGCCCCTGGACCACATGCCTGTGGACGCCCGTCCACGCGAAAAACTGCTGCAACGCGGCCCCGCTGCGCTGAGCGATACCGAACTCCTGGCCATCCTGCTGCGCACCGGCATCCCCGGCAAAGACGTGCTGCAACTGGCGGACGAACTGCTGCGCACCCCGAGCCAGGTGCCCCAAAGCGGCCCGCAGACCCACAGCTTTGGTGGCATCGCAGGCTTGCTGCACACCGACCCCAAAGATCTAGCCCAGGTTAAAGGCCTGGGGCCAGCCAAACGCGCCGAAATACTGGCGGTGCTGGAACTGGCGCGCCGGGCCATGGCGCAACGCCTGCAAGAGCGCGCGGTGCTGGACTCGCCGCAAGCGGTCCGGCAGTTTTTTCAACTGCATTTGTCTGCCCTGGCCCATGAAGTGTTTGCGGTGATGTTTCTGGATGTGCAAAACCGCATGCTGGCGATGGAAGAAATGTTCAAGGGCACGCTCAGCCAAACCAGTGTGTATCCGCGCGAAGTGGTCGTACGCGCTTTGCACCATCAGGCCAGCGCCGTGGTGCTGGCGCACAACCACCCCAGCGGCTCGGTGCAGCCATCACGCGCTGACGAGGCGCTCACGCAAACCCTCAAATCCGCGCTGGCACTGATTGATGTGCGCGTTTTGGACCACATCATCGTGGCGCAGGGCCAGTCTTTGTCTATGGCCGAGCAAGGCTTGGTGTAAGGCAGCTCGCTGGCCCGGCCCGCCTGCATAGACAATCGCCCCATGCCTGGCTTGCAAGACCTGAAACAAATCAAAGACCAACTGCAAGCGCAAGCGGCCAGGGACAAGGCCGAGCGAGCGGCCAGGGCGCTGGCGGTCAAGCGGGCTGAGAAAGAGCGCAATTTGTTTGAAAGCGCTGTGGGTAAAGTGCAGCGCATGACCGCGGTGGCGCGCGCCGACCTGAAAAGACCGGCCCCGCTAGCGGCCGTATTGCAGCACGAACTAGACGCGCAAGCGGCGCTGCAAGAATCACTGAGCGACGAGTTTGACATCAGCAGCTTGCTCGATACCGACCAGGACCTGAGCTTTCGCCGTCCCGGTGTAGGTGCGGACGTGGTGCAAAAACTGCGCAAGGGCCAATGGAGTATTCAGCGCCAAGTGGACTTACATGGCCTGCGCAGCGACGAGGCGCGCGAAGCCATGGGCCAGTTTATCCGCGATGCGCACAAACAAGGCCTGCGCTGCGTACGCGTGGTGCACGGCAAAGGCCTGGGCTCGCCGGGCAAAGCACCGGTGCTCAAAGACAAGGTGCTGCGCTGGCTAGTGCAAAAGGCCGAAGTCATCGCCTTTGTGCAAGCCCCGCCCCATAAAGGCGGCGCCGGCGCGGTGCTGGTTTTGCTAGCGCCGGTGCGGCAGCTTACAAGCCGTCCGGCTTGATTTGGGCACGCGCAATTACAGGCTTCCAGCGCGCTTGTTCTTGCTTGATGAAGGCCTCAAACTCAGCACGGGTATCGCCCACGGCAAGCGCGGTGTCTTGGCTGAGTTTGTCTTGCACCAGTTTGGTGCGGGTCGCGGCCATGGCCTCTTTTTCCAGCTTGTCGATATTGGCTTTAGCCATTTTGCTAGGAGCCATCAGGCCGTACCACTGGGTCATTTCGAAGCCTTTGTAGCCTTGCTCTGCCACGGTGGCAACGTCAGGCAGTTGGGCCAAACGGGCACTGGTGCCAGTAGCGATACAACGCAGCTTGCCCGCTTTGATGAACTGCAGCAGCGCGGGCGCACCGACTGCCGCCGCATCCAATCGCCCGGCCATCAAGTCAGTCAGCATCGGGCCGGTACCACGGTAGGGTACATGCAGCATGAAGGTTTCGCTCACCATTTTGAGGTATTCAAAGGCCAAATGCCCCGCGCTGCCGTTGCCCGCAGAGCCGTAGTTGAGTTGGCCGGGTTTGGATTTGGCGTAGGCCACAAATTCTTTGAGGTTGCGCACTGGCAAGTCCGGATGCACCACATACAGGCTGGGCACTTTGGCAACCAGCGTGATAGGCGCAAAGTCTTTGTTCGGGTCGTAGGGCAGTTTGGCGAAGATGTAGGGGTTGACCGCAAGCGTACCGATATGACCCAGGATGAGGGTGTGTTCATCGGTGGAATTGGCGACTTCTTGCATCGCAATATTGCCCCCAGCGCCGGGCTTGTTTTCAACGAACACGTTTTGCCCGATGGTCTTGGCCATCTCACCGGCCAGTGCACGGGCCACAATTTCAGAACTGCCGCCGGGCGCGAAAGGCACTACCAGGCGCAGCGGCTTGTTGGGCCAGGTATCGGCCTGCGCCAAACCGCTTGACATGGTGAAGGCCGAGGCTGCGGTACCAAGCAAAAGGTGCCGGCGTGTAACGTTGCGCTGTGTAATGGTATTCATGGAGCTTTCCAAATTTTGGACCGTATGCTAACTTGCTTGTGGCTTTGCTAAGCCTGCAGGACCGCCTATTTGGCCGCGTTTGGGAAAAACAACTGCTGCCCATCAATCCGGTAGCTGGCAATCACGGTCTGGCCGGCGGGCGACAGCACCCAATCTACAAATTTTTGCGCGTCCTGCGCTTTGACATGCGGATGCTTGGCCGGATTCACGGCTAGCACGCCGTATTGGTTGAACAAGCGCTGGTCGCCTTGCACCAGCACTTGTAAATCGGCGCGGTTCTTAAAGCTCAACCAGGTACCACGGTCCGTCAGCACGTAGGCGCCGGTGGCCGCAGCCATATTGAGCGCCTGGCCCATTCCGCAGCCGCATTCGCGGTAGCCGCTACCCTTGGCCTCAGGCGGGGGTAGCATTTTCCAAAAGCGCAGTTCGGCAGCATGCGTACCGCTTTTGTCGCCGCGCGAGACAAAGGCAGCGTTGCTTGAGGCGATTTTGGACAGGGCTTGCACAATGTCCGCGCCTTTGGTTTGGGCGGGATCGGTGGCCGGGCCTACCAGCACAAAGTCGTTGTACATCACCGCGAAGCGCTTGAGCGCAAAGCCTTCTGCGACAAATTTTTCCTCTGCCGCCTGGTCGTGGACGAATAAAACGTCGGCATCACCGCGTCGGCCCATGTCGATGGCCTGGCCGGTACCCAAAGCCACGACCTTGACCTCGACGCCGGTCGCTTTGCTAAAGGCCGGTAACAGGTGCCCGAACAATCCGGACTGCTCGGTAGAGGTGGTGGAAGCCATGACGATAGGG
>JBBAPY010000163.1:0-7048 GCA_040400635.1 Rhodoferax sp. | reverse complement strand
ACCAGCACTCGACCAGCGGGTTCATGCGCGCCAGCATAGGCGCTAGGTCTTTGTCCGCCATAGCCCCGAATACCGCATGGGTGCGCGGGAAAAAGCCCATGGCATCCAAATTGGCAGCCAGCGCCGCCACCGAGTGCGGGTTATGCGCCACATCCAGCACCAGGTTCGGGCTACCCGGAATGATTTGAAAGCGCCCGGCAAACTCCACCAGGGCCAGACCGTTGCGTATCGCCTGCGCGGTGACCGGCAGTTTATCCCGAAGCGCAGTTAAAGCCGCCAGTACGCCCGCTGCGTTAACCAGTTGGTTGGCACCGCGCAAAGCAGGATAGGCCAGGCCACTGTAGCGCCGCCCCCTACCGGCCCACTCCCATTGCTGCGGGTCGCCCCGGGTGTTGAAGTCACGGCCCACGCGCCACAGGTCGGCACCGATTTGGACCGCGTGGTCCAGTACGCTCTGTGGCGGCACCGGATCGCTGACCACCACCGGGCGGCCGGTGCGCATGATGCCGGCCTTCTCAAAGCCTATGGTTTCGCGGTCATTGCCCAAAAACTCCATATGGTCCAGGTCGATACTGGTAATTACCGCGCAGTCGGCATCGATGATGTTGACCGCGTCCAGCCGCCCGCCCATGCCCACCTCCAGAATTGCCACATCCAACGGCTTCGCGCGCATCACGTCCATGATGGCCAGGGTGGAAAACTCGAAATAGGTGAGCGACACCGGCTGCGGGCCAGCCGTGCGCGCCGCTTCTACGCGGGCAAAACCCTGCGTCAAGGCATCGGCATCAACACTTTGCCCTTGCAGGCGCAGGCGCTCTTCAAAATGCACCAAATGCGGCGAGGAATACACGGCCGTGCGGTAACCCGCCTGCATCAAGATGGATTCCAGCATGGCACAGGTCGAGCCTTTGCCGTTGGTACCCGCCACGGTAATCACGGTGCAGGGCAGGTGTAAATCCATGCGCTGCGCCACCTGGCGCACGCGCTCTAGGCCCATGTCGATGTTTTTGGGGTGCAATTGCTCGCAATAGGCCAGCCAGTCCGGTAAATTTTTCATAGGGTAAGCATTGTCGCGCAGCCTGACAAAGGCCTTGAGCCGGGCCTTGGCATCATCGTGTTCATGAAAAACAACGCCCATACCCCGGCCATCACCGTCTTTGGCATCCCCAACTGCGACACCGTCAAAAAAGCCCGCCTATGGCTGCAAGACCAGGGCCTGGCCTACCACTTTCATGATTTTAAAAAAGACGGCGTTCCGCCCGACGCCCTGGCCCACTGGATGCAGGCCGTGGGTTGCGAAGTACTGCTCAACCGCAAGGGTACAACCTGGCGCAAGCTGGACGCCGCGCTGCAAGCCACCGTTAGCGACGCGGCCAGCGCAGCCGCGCTGATGCAGGCCCAAGCCAGCGTGATCAAGCGGCCCGTGGTGCAATGGCCTGACGGCCGCATCACCGTGGGTTTTACACCCGAGCGCTTTGCGGACCTGCTGCCTTAAAATCAAAAGCTTTGCGGGCGGCCTGCCCTTCCCTTAAGCCGCCCATTTCCCAGCCGCGTCGGCCCCTGCCGACACCTACCCAGCCAAAGCCATGAGCACCACCCATATCCAAAGCGCCAGCATCGCCACCCAAGCCAGTGTCTATTTCGACGGCAAATGCATCAGCCACAGCCTCACCATGGCCGACGGCAGTAAAAAGTCCGTGGGTGTGGTGCTGGCCGCCGAACTGACCTTTGGCACTGCCGCGCCGGAAGTGATGGAGTGCGTGGCCGGCGGCTGCGAATACCTACTAGCTGGCGCAAGTGCCTGGGCCAGCTGCCAGCCCGGCCAGCGTTTCAGCGTAGCGGGCGACAGCAGTTTCCAAATTCGCGTGGCCGAGGCCTTTCATTACATCTGCCATTACGGCTAAACCGCAGCGTCGGAGTTTGGCCCTAGCCCCGGACACTCCAGCCCTTGATGCGCGCTTGCGACCAGCACCCAACCCAAGTTCCCAGCCCAGACCACAGCCCTGTTTCAGCCTAAGCCCTATGTCCACCATTCTTCAAAACATCCCTGCAGGCCAAAAAGTCGGTATCGCGTTTTCCGGCGGCCTCGATACCAGCGCTGCGCTGCACTGGATGCGCAACAAAGGCGCGATTCCCTACGCTTATACGGCCAACCTGGGCCAGCCCGACGAGGCAGACTACGATGAAATTCCGCGCAAAGCCATGGAATACGGTGCTGAGCATGCCCGTTTGATTGACTGCCGCAGCCAGTTGGCTGCCGAAGGGATTGCCGCTTTGCAAAGTGGCGCCTTTCACATTTCCACCGGTGGCCTGACGTACTTCAACACCACACCTATCGGGCGCGCCGTGACCGGCACCATGCTGGTGGCGGCCATGAAGGAAGACGATGTGCATATCTGGGGCGATGGCAGCACCTACAAAGGCAATGACATCGAGCGCTTTTACCGCTACGGGCTGCTCACCAACCCAGCGCTGAAAATCTACAAACCCTGGCTGGATCAGGCCTTCATCGACGAACTCGGTGGGCGTGCGGAAATGTCTGCATTCATGACCCAAGCGGGTTTTGGCTACAAGATGTCGGCCGAAAAAGCCTATTCCACCGACTCCAATATGCTGGGGGCCACGCATGAGGCCAAAGACCTGGAGCACCTGAGCAGCGGCATGACCCTCGTCAACCCCATCATGGGCGTAGCATTTTGGAAGGACGAGGTCAGCATCGCACGCGAAGACGTGCGGGTACGCTTTGACGAAGGCCGCCCGGTCGCGCTCAATGGCGTGGAGTACCCGGACCTGGTCAGCCTGATCCTGGAGGCCAACCGCATCGGCGGGCGGCACGGTCTGGGCATGAGCGACCAGATCGAGAACCGCATCATCGAGGCGAAAAGCCGGGGCATTTACGAAGCCCCCGGATTGGCGTTGTTGTTCACCGCTTACGAGCGCTTGGTCACCGGCATCCACAATGAAGACACGATTGAGCAATACCGCGAAAACGGGCGCAAACTCGGCCGCCTTCTGTACCAGGGCCGCTGGTTTGACCCACAAGCCATCATGTTGCGTGAGGCGGCGCAGCGCTGGATCGCACGCGCCGTCACCGGCGAGGTCACGCTGCAACTGCGCCGCGGCAATGATTACTCCATTTTGAACACCGAATCGCCCAACCTGACCTACCACCCCGAGCGCCTGACCATGGAAAAAGGCGCGTCCATGTTTTCCCCGGCAGACCGGATCGGGCAACTCACCATGCGCAATCTGGATATTGCGGACACCCGCGAAAAACTGGGCATTTACAGCCAGGCCGGCTTACTCGCGCAGGATCCGGGCACCCGCATGATGGGCTTGACCAAAGACGACTGAACCATTACAACGCTGACCCATACACAGACACATAGTTTTCAGTATCGGAACGGTCTTTAACGGGGAGTGGTGCAATGACAAATCTAAGGGCACTCGCTGGCGATGGCTGCTGATAAAGGTCCGGACGCTAAAGAGCGTAGCGACGGGCAGCCATACGGGCCGCGCTTAAGCCTGCGCGCTCGCAACATTCTGCTGGTCGCGCTCGGTAGCTGCCTGTGCATCACGGTGACCTTGCTTTTTTACCTGCAGCAGACGGCTGCCCAATACGCGCATCTGCGCAGCAATGCCAGCGATATTTTCCTGGTCTTTGCATTGGCCTTGGTGTCGCTGATCCTGCTGATGCTGCTGTCGGTGGGGGTCTTACTGGCACAGAGCCGTCAAAGCGCATTGGCGCAAGAAAAGTCGCTCCCATTGACACCGTATTTCAACCAGACTCCATCGAAAGCAGAAACTACTAACCAGGGCAAGAGCCGCTTTCTGGCCAATATGAGCCATGTGCTGCGCACGCCTTTTAACGGGGTTTTTGGCATGCTCAGCTTGCTGGGAACCACTCCCCTCAATGCCATGCAGGCCGACTACCTCAAGATCGCTAATGCATCGGCCAACCATTTGCTCAGCGTCTTGAACGATATCCTGGACCTATCAGCCCTGGAAGAAGGGAAGATCAGCCTGACATTTGCGCCCGTGGAGCTGCGCCAAGTCATTAGTGACATAAGCGATGCCATGCGCCCGCAGGCAGAGCAGAGAAAGCTGGACTTCAACGCAGAGGTACACCCGGATGTGCCGCAGTGGCTGCTCATGGACGGTAAACGCCTGAAGCAAATATTGTTCAACCTGTCCAATAACGCGCTCCAATTCACCAGCAACGGAGGCATCCAGATCAAGGTCAAGCTTGGAATGGCCCCATCCTTAGCCGACAAAGACTTTGTGTTGCTGGAGATTTCCGTTGAGGACAGCGGCATCGGGATCAGCAGCGAGGCGATGGAAAATTTGTTCCAGCGCTTTAACCAGATCCACAACAGCATCAACAAGGACTACGGTGGCACCGGCCTAGGTCTTGAAATCTCACAGTCCCTGGCACATTTGATGGGGGGGGCGGATCGAGGTCGCGAGTGCGCAGGGCCTAGGTTCTTGTTTTACTTTGCGCATGCGAGCGCAGTTGACACAAGCGCCCTTGCCCAGCAGCCAAGCCAAGGTATTTCAACTGGATCCACCGACCAAACCGGAGCGCTTGTATCGCATACTGGTGGTGGAGGACAACGAGGTCAACCGCAAGTTTGTCGATATCCTGCTCAAGCGCATGGGCTACCTGACGTATTTCGCGGAAAACGGAAGTATCGCCATTGATCGCTTGCAAAAACAAAGCTTTGATCTGGTGTTGATGGACTTGCACATGCCGGTGATGAACGGCCTGGACGCTACACGCGCCATACGGGCGCTTGCGCATCCGGTGGCAAACATACCCATCATCGCACTAACCGCAAACGTGATGAATGACGCCCATGACGACGCACTGGCCGCTGGCGTGAACGACTTTGTCACCAAGCCGGTACACATGGGCCGCTTGCAGGATGTGATCCGCAAGCACCTTGAACCAGGCAGCGAAAGCACAACGCCCGCGCAAACCTAGCGGCGGCCCTTGCGCAGGCCCAGCAAACCCTGGCTCGCGGGCTCGGGGATCAGGTATTGCGGGCCTATGGCTTCCAAGCTACTCGCTTCAATGCCCAAAGCCTCCAAGCCCGGCAGGACACCGGCAGCCACATTGTCCAGGCGCATGGAGTCCAGGTTATCCTGGCTCATCACCGGCTCACCCGGCATCAAACCCAGTACAAAAGCCTGGATGCGGCCCATCCACAAAGGAAGGCCGATGACCGGTCGGCCAAGGCCTTGCCGTATGCCGCTGCTGCGCGCGGCAAATTGCACCAGCTGGCGCAAGGTGTAGACCTGCGGGCCGGCTAGTTCATACACCCGCAATGCAGGTGCCTGGCCCAAGCCGTCGGTCAGGCTACTGATCACCGCACTGGCAACATCTTGCACCCACACCGGCTGAAAGCGCGCATCGGCACCCGCCAGGGGCATTACCGGAAAAATGGCTTGCAGGCGGGCAAACACATTCAAAAACTTATCGTTTGCGCCAAATATCACGCTGGGCCGCAGCACCGTCAAACCGCAGCTGGCCGTACCGCCATGGCGCCATCCCAGCGTGTCGGCCAACAGCTTTTCGCCTAGTGCTTTGCTACGCAGGTAATTGGAGGGCGCGGACTGCGGCTGCGAAGCGTTCACGCCCAGCGCGCTGATATGCACCACATGGCGCACCCCGCTGCGCACGCAGGCCCGCGCGATCTTGGCTGGCAAGTCCTGGTGCACATGGACAAAGGCTGCAGGGCTGCCGTGCAAGATAGCAACGAGGTTAATCACTGCATGCATACCCACCATGGCGCGGGCCAAGGCTGCTTCATCATGGATGTTGCATTCCAGTACAGTGAGCCCAGGCAAATGCATCACGCATCGCGCATGCACCGCTTTACGCGTAATGACGCTCACCCGGTAACCTGCGCGCACCAGTTTTTCGCATACATGGCCACCGACAAAACCGGAGCCTCCCAAAACCAAAACCTGTTTCATGGCAAATACTGCTCCATACTTTCAAGACCAGGGCCAAGCCCGTGGCTGCATTGTCCAACACCCGCATGCGGCGCTCTTTGCACCCCATCAAAACCGTTACAAGACCACAGGCTCAGTCTCAAGCAGCAAGCCAAAGCGCTCATACACACTGGTTTGAATCGCCTTGGCTATGGTCATCACCTCGCCACCGGTGGCGCCCAGGCTGCCGCTGCCTCGGTTGACCAAGACCAAGGCCTGTTTTTCATAGACCCCTGCCTGCCCGACCGATTTACCGCGCCAGCCGCAAGCGTCAATCAACCAGGCAGCGGCCAGTTTGAAGGAGCCGTCGGCCAGACGGTAATGCACCACCCGCGGGTCCCGCGCAATGATGTCGGCGCATTGCTCGGCGCTGACCGTGGGGTTTTTGAAAAAGCTGCCGGCATTGCCCAGCAGCGCCGGATCGGGCAATTTGCTGCGCCGGATGCGGCAGACCCAGTCAAAAATCTGCTGCGCCTCAGGCTTCTCGCAGCCCTCTTGGGAACGCATTTTTTCGATATCCGCATAGCCCAGCACCGGCTTCCAGGCCTTGGGCAGGGCAAAACGCACGCGCAGAATTAGCGCCCTGTCCTTGAAGCCCCGACCCGGCGCAGCGCTAGAGTGCTTAAAAATCGAATCACGGTAGCCAAACGCGCATTGGGCCGCATCCAGGCTAAAGACCTCGCCAGTGTGCAAATCCATGGCGTCCAGTGACTCAAACACGTCTTGCAACTCGACCCCGTAGGCGCCAATGTTTTGCACTGGCGCGGCACCCACCGTACCCGGAATTAAGGCCATGTTTTCCATACCGGGCATGCCTTGCTCCAGTGTCCAGGCCACAAAATCATGCCAGTTTTCACCCGCCCCGGCCTCCACGATAAAGGCCTTGGGCGTTTCCCGCAGCAGGCGGCATCCGGCAATCTCGACCTTGAGCACCAGGGACTTGACGTCTCCCGTCAGCACGAGGTTACTGCCCCCGCCAAGAACAAACTTAGGAAGCGCCGCCAGCGTAGCGTCTTGCAATACTGCGGCCACGTCGTCTTGGCTGCGGATA
>JBBAPY010000162.1:0-7097 GCA_040400635.1 Rhodoferax sp. | reverse complement strand
GGGCGCGCTGGACTGGGTGTCCAGGGCCACGCCGTCGCGGCTGATCACATAGTCCAGCTGGGTAGCGGACTTGAGTACTTGCGCCGGCAGGGTAAGGATCAAAATAGCCATGGGTTCAATCGCTGCAGGGATTGTAGGCGGCAGGCCTGTGCGGGCGGGGCTTTGCGCATGCTAGCGGCTTGCAGGCGCCGGGGCGACGACACGCTCCTGCCGCAAGATGCGCACGCGCTGCCCGTCGCGCTGCGCCAGTGCCATCACATGCACCGGCTGGCCGTCCAACTCCAGCGTGCCACGCAACTCAAAAAACCGGGTTTGCGTGGCCAAGGCTTCGGTGTCCAACAGTTTGGCAAAAGGGCCGGCGGCTTGCACAAAATCGTCCAAAGTCTCCCAGGGTTTGTTGCTGCGCTTTTGCAGCAACTGTTGGGCCAAGGCGGCATCCACGCCCGGGACAGCGGCGCGCAACACGATGTCGGAGGCGGTATTCAAATTGACCTTGCTGGTCTCGGGCAGCATCGTTACGTAAGGGCGCAGTTGCGCGATGGTGTTGCTGCTCAGGCCGAGCCAGGCCAGTTGGTCCACGGTTTGCGGTACCAGCGGCCCCTGCAAGGCCGGGCCCACCGTCGCATTGGCCGCTTGCTGCGCGCCCAGGAGGCCGTTCAGCAGCAACGTCAGTTCTTGCGTGGGCAGGTTCAAGATGGTGAACAGGCGGGCGACTTGCGCTGCGGTGGGGGCATGCACCTTGTCGCCGACGATGAGGTTGCGCAGGTTCAGACGCGATTGCAAGTCAAACATTTGGCCCGAAAGCAGCGCGTTACCGGCCTGGTCGGCCAGGATAGCGTCACTGCGGTCCGCCGCCAAAAAGGTGGAAAGCCGTGCCGCTTCCAGCGGCATGGACCAGGGCTCAGTCAGATTGTCCGAGCCACCTTTGCGCCCATCTTCGGCCAGTATCAAGCGCGCCCAGTCGTGGGCGCCTTGCAGTATCCAGGCTGACTGTGCGCGGCTGCGCTCCGCGCTTTCGATCTCCATCGCGCGCCATTGCTGCCATAGCGCGGCCGAGGCCAGGGTGGCTACCAGCACCACGGTGAGCATAGCCATCAAAATCGCTGCGCCGCTTTGGTGGCGCCGGGCGGTGGTGCGCTGCATCATGAGCCGCCCAATCCGGAGCGCGACCAATCGCGCGTGATCGTGCCGCTGACTGCGCCGCCCTCGGGCAGGGTCAGCACCAGGCGCACGCCCTCGGGCAGGGCTTCGGTTTTGGTTTGCGCCTGGGGCGTCACAACAACAGCCTCCTGCTTGGGCGTGTCTGTTATCGCGCCACTTGCGGCACTAGCCGGTGCGGCGGGCACGACGTTCACTTGGTCGGCGCTGGACAGGGGATTGGACCAAGCGCCGCTTCGGAAATACACAATTTGCCAGCTGCTCATCGGCGCGATGATGACCTCGCGCAGACGTTCAGCGTCGCCGGGGTTTTGCGCCCACAAAGCGGCCTGGCTCCAGGCCGCCAGCATTTGGGCGCGGTTGGTCAGCGGCGGCGAAGACCAGCGCAGCCACACACTGCCCTGTGCCCGCTGGCCCTGCGCCCAGGCCACCACAAGCAAGCCTTCGCCCGTACTTTGGCTGCCCCGGCGCAGCAGGCGCAGCGCGCGGCCATCCCAGTCCATGCTGTTTTGGCCGGGCTGGGTTTCTAGGGCCTCCAGGTCCGCGGTCCATTGCGCCAGGCCGTTTTGCAGGCTCAGCACTTCCTGGGAATGGCGCGCCAGGCTGCTTTGGTGGCGCTGCATGGCATCCAAGCCACGCCAGCTGAGGGCCGCCATCAGCGCCATCAAGGCCAGCGCCACCAATAGCTCAATCAGCGTGAAGCCGCGCATGCGCCTGTTATGCGCATCGGCGCGTTTCTGCGCGGCTAATTGCGGCGTGGGAAATAGGTCGCGCTGCATATCAGTTGCGGCCCACGATGGTGGTCAAGCGCAGCACCGGCTCGGTACCGTTGCGCACCAGGGCGTCAACGCGCACAAAATTGGGGTTGGGCGTGGGCTGCACATCCAGCGCCAGGGTGTAGGTTTGCGTGCCCTGCTGGCACTCCCGGCTGCTTTGACCCACGCCGGGCATCTGGCGCGACAAGCGCATTTGGTGCAAGACGTTTTCCGCACACATCTGGCCCAGCAGCACATCGGTCTGGCGCTGGGCCTGCAGCGTTAAAGCGCCGCTGGCTTTCATGCCAGCCATCAACGTCACGGCCACGATGGTCAAGGCCACCAGCACTTCGATCAGGGTAAAGCCGTGGGCGGGCGCGGCTGCAGCTCGGGCGCTCGACTGATGCACTGGCGCTTTAGACAAATGCATCATGGCGCGCGCCCTGCTGCGCTGGGCGCCGCTGCATCTGTGGGCACGATGGCAAAAGGCCGCACGCCGTCCGTAGCGACGCGTACCGTATTGCCCGGTGTCTGGCCTGAGCCCAGCAGCACCGATTGCGGCGCCAGCACCGGCTCTGGGCCCAGGGCCAGGCTAGCCAGCGTAGCGGGGTCGATGGCTGGGTTACGCGGCAGCACATCCAGCACCCGGGTGTCTTGGCTGAGCCAAAGCTGCTCGGGCGCCGGTTTGTTCAAGCCCTCCAGGACAAAACCTTGGGGCGTGGCGCGCCAGCGCACCGGGGTGCCTTGCAAGCGGGATTGGGCACGCCCGTATTCCAGTAGCGCGGCCAGCCGCTGGCCTTCGCGCTCCAGGGCGATGCCCTGGGTGTCGCGCAAACTAAAGGCCACCATGCCCGAGGCCAGGGCCACGATCAGCACCACCACCATCAACTCGATCAGGGTAAAGCCGCGCTGCCCTATCGCGCGAGAAGTGGAGCGGCAGATGTGCCGCTCAGGGCTGCCAGCTGCCGATGTCTGCATTCTTGCCCTCGCCGCCGGACTGACCGTCTGCGCCAAAGGACATGACATCGATTTCCGCCTTAATGCCGGGGTTGAGATAGACATAGGGCTTGCCCCAGGGGTCATTGGGCAACTGGTCCAGGTTTTTCTTCCAATTGGGCGCCATGGGCTCGGCAGTGGGTTTGTTCACCAGCGCCGCCAGACCCTGCTCGGCGCTGGGGTAGCGGCCATTGTCCAGGCGGTACATCTTGAGCGCCTGCGTCAAGTTACTGATGTCGGCCTTCGCAGCCGTCACCTTGGCATCGTCCGCCCTGTCGAGCACATTGGGCACGATCAAAGCGGCCAGCACGCCGATGATGAGCAAGACCACCATCAACTCGATCAGGGTGAAGCCGCGTTGCAGGGCGGCAGTCAAGGGACGTGTTGGCTGGGACATGGGCCGATACTACAAAAAAAAGAACTGATGTTGCCTGACAAAAAAGATACTATTTCCAGGACTTGGCGAAATAGTGACCTTGTTGAGCCAACTGAGGGCTTTCTTGAAACCGCCTTCTATCATACCGCCATGTGATATCGGAGCCGCATTGCGGCATAGCGGGCACTGAATTCCCGGATAATCCGCGCATGCAAACAAGCGTATTTCAAATTTGGTGGATCCGGGCTGTGACATTTCTAGTTGCTGCCATGGCCAGCGCCAGTGCGGCTTGGTGGGCCTTGACATTGAGCAATGCCGCACCTTGGCAACCCTCGGTGTCTGCCCTGCCAGCGCCGCAAATGGATGTGGCCGTGCTTGCGCAGGCGCTGGGCGCAGGCGCGGCACCCGTCAACGCGGAGCCCGCGTCTGCATCCGCCCCACCCCTGGCGATTCAACTGCTGGGCGTGGTGGCAGGCTCGGGCGGCAAGGGCCATGCGCTGCTGCTAGTGGGAGATGCACCGCCCAGGACCTATAAAGTGGGAAGCAAACTGGGCGATGGGCTGGTCTTGCAATCGGTCGGGCCGCGCAGCGCGCAGCTGGGAGCAGACATTAAGGGGCCTACACGCCAGACACTGGAATTGCCGCCGCTGGGCAAGCCTTAGGCTTGGTTTTAATCAACTTACATCGGATCAATACGGGGCGCTGAAGGCGATGCCATGGCGCCAGGCACTAATCAGTTAAGCTCTCAATCGACAAATATTTGCTACACAGAGGAGCATTTTCATGCACATAGGCGTCCCCGCCGAAACCGTTGCCGGCGAGACCCGGGTGGCGGCGACCCCGGAAACAGTCAAGAAAATCATTGCCCAAGGCCACACCGTCGTGGTGCAAGCCGGTGCTGGCGTTGCGGCCAGCGTCACCGACGCTGCCTATGAAGCCGTGGGCGCGCAAATTGGCGATGCTGCCAGTGCTTTAGGTGCCGAACTGGTGCTCAAAGTGCGCGCACCGTCGGCTGCCGAGTTGCCGCACATGAAGTCCGGCAGCGCGCTCGTTGGCATGCTTAACCCCTTTGACGCCGAGGGCCTGCAGCGCATCGCTGCTGCTGGATTGACCAGTTTTGCACTTGAAGCCGCACCGCGCACCACGCGCGCGCAAAGTATGGATGTCTTGTCCTCGCAGGCCAATATCGCCGGCTACAAGGCGGTGATGATGGCGGCAGACAAATACCAGCGGTTTTTCCCCATGCTGATGACCGCCGCCGGTACGGTCAAAGCGGCGCGTGTCATCATTCTGGGCGTGGGTGTCGCCGGTTTGCAGGCGATTGCCACCGCCAAGCGCTTGGGTGCGGTAATCGAAGCCTCGGACGTGCGCCCCAGTGTGAAAGAACAGGTGGAGTCACTCGGTGCCAAGTTCATTGACGTGCCCTATGAAACTGCCGAAGAAAAAGAAGCCGCAGAGGGCGTGGGCGGTTATGCGCGGCCCATGCCGCCTGGCTGGCTGGAGCGTCAGAAAATAGAAGTGGCCAAGCGCGTAGCGCAGGCGGACGCGGTGATTTCAACCGCTTTGATTCCCGGGCGTGCCGCGCCGGTGCTGATCACTGAGGACATGGTCAAGAGCATGAAGCCGGGATCGGTCATCATTGACCTGGCCGCCGGCAAAGGCGCCCATGGTGTGGGCGGCAATTGCCTCCTGTCCGAAGCGGACCGCACGGTGGTTAAGCACGGTGTCACGCTGGTCGGTGAAACCAATCTGCCCGCTTTAGTAGCCGCAGATGCTTCGGCGCTGTATGCACGCAATGTGCTGGATTTTTTGAAACTGGTGCTGCCCAAGGACAAGGGGTTCACCGTTGACATAGAAGACGACATCGTAGCGGCCTGCCTGATGACGCAGGGCGGCGAGGTCAAAAGGAAATAGACATGGACCACACCATCACCAACCTCATCATTTTCGTGCTGGCGATTTACGTCGGCTACCACGTAGTCTGGAATGTCACGCCTGCTTTGCACACGCCGCTGATGGCGGTGACCAACGCGATCTCAGCCATCATCATCGTCGGCGCCATGCTGGCAGCGGCGCTGACCGTGACCCCGCTGGGCAAAACCATGGGCGTACTGGCTGTTGCGCTGGCGGCGGTCAACGTCTTCGGTGGCTTTCTGGTGACGCGGCGCATGCTGGAAATGTTCAAGAAAAAAGCGCCCAAGGCAGGAGCTGAAAAATGAGCATGAACCTCGTTGTTCTTCTTTACCTTGTCGCCAGCATTTTCTTTATTCAGGCGCTCAAGGGGTTGTCGCACCCGACTACGTCGATCCGCGGTAATTTATTTGGCATGAGCGGCATGGCGATTGCCGTGCTGACCACCGCTGCGCTGATTGTCAATCTGGCCGGTCATGCCGACGGCATGCTCTGGGTGCTGCTCGGTCTGGTGATCGGCGGCGGCGCCGGAGCCATCATGGCGAACCGGGTAGAAATGACCAAAATGCCCGAGCTGGTCGCTTTCATGCACAGCATGATCGGCTTGGCAGCGGTATTCATCGCGATTGCGGCGGTGGTTGAGCCTGCGGCATTTGGCATCGTGGCGCAAGGCTCGGGCACCTTGGACATTCCCAATGGCAACCGCTTAGAGTTGTTCCTAGGTGCTGCCATCGGCGCCATTACCTTCAGCGGTTCGGTCATTGCTTTTGGCAAGCTCTCTGGCAAATACAAATTCCGTTTGTTCCAAGGCGCGCCGGTGGTGTTTGCCGGTCAGCATATGCTCAATTTGCTCATGGGTATTGCCTCGGTTGGCCTGGGCGTATTTTTCATGTTCACCGGCGACTGGGATGCTTTCTTGATCATGCTGGCGCTGTCCTTTGTGCTGGGCGTGCTCATCATCATCCCCATCGGCGGCGCGGATATGCCGGTGGTGGTCTCGATGCTCAACAGCTATTCGGGCTGGGCGGCAGCGGGCATTGGTTTTAGCTTGAACAACAGCATGCTGATCATTGCAGGTTCGCTGGTCGGTTCCTCCGGCGCCATCCTCTCGTACATCATGTGCAAGGCGATGAACCGCTCGTTCTTCAACGTGATTCTGGGTGGCTTTGGCGGCGAAGCTGGTACCGCCGCAGCCGGCAGCACTGAGCAGCGGCCGGTAAAAAGTGGCAGCGCAGATGATGCTGCCTTTATTCTGGGCAACGCCGAAACCGTGGTCATCGTGCCCGGATACGGTTTGGCCGTCGCCCGCGCGCAGCATGCGGTGAAGGAACTGGCGGAAAAGCTGACGCACAAAGGCATCACCGTGAAATACGCCATCCACCCGGTGGCTGGGCGCATGCCAGGCCATATGAATGTGCTCTTGGCTGAGGCCGAAGTGCCTTATGACCAGGTGTTTGAGATGGAGGACATTAATGGTGAATTCGGTCAGGTCGATGTGGCCATCATCCTGGGCGCTAACGACGTGGTCAACCCGGCAGCGATGATCAAGGGCAGCGCCATTTACGGCATGCCGATTCTGGAAGCCTACAAAGCCAAAACCGTCATTGTCAACAAACGCTCGATGGCAGCAGGCTACGCCGGCCTGGACAATGAGTTGTTCTACATGGACAAAACCATGATGGTATTTGGCGATGCTAAAAAGGTCGTCGAAGACATGGTTAAAGCGGTGGAGTAGCGGCTACTGTTCCTTGATCTGCGAAGGAAACTGCCCGGGCTGTTGTACTTTTGGTGAGGTTTGTCCCAATCCTGTGGGGGTGTCCTAGATTTTGTGTAAACGGTCGCTATCGCCAAGAAACGCTTGCATCTGCCCAACAGTCTTCATGAAATCCTACAAATCTTGA
>JBBAPY010000161.1:0-7163 GCA_040400635.1 Rhodoferax sp. | reverse complement strand
AAGGGCAACCGATGGCTGAAGTTCTTTTTTGCTTTCGGCATCATGGTACCTATCCACCTGGGTACGGTATCCATTTTGCAACTCATGGTGCAGCTGAACCTGGTCAACACCCTTACTGCTTTGGTGCTGGTGTATATCGCACAGGGGCTGCCACTGGCCATCATGATCTTGTCTGAATTCATGGGGCAGGTGCCCAGTGAGCTCAAGGACGCGGCCCGCTGCGACGGTATTGACGAGTTGCGCATCTTCTTTCAGGTGGTGGTCCCGCTGATCCGGCCGGCCATTGCCACGGTGGCGGTGTTCACCATGGTGCCGATTTGGAACGACCTGTGGTTCCCGCTCATCCTGGCGCCGTCGGACAAGACGCAGACCATCACGCTGGGTATCCAGCAGTTCGTGGGGCAGTACGCCACGGACTGGAATGCCGTGCTGGCCTCGCTTGCCTTGGCTATCGTGCCCGTGGTCACCCTCTACGCGCTCTTTTCCCGTCAACTGATCCGCGGCATCACCGCGGGCGCCGTCAAATAAAGCAGAACCACCATGGCAAGCGTTTCCCTTACCAACATCAGCAAGCGTTATGGCAACAACGCGCCCGTGCTGCACAACATCAACCTGGAGATCGAACACGGCGAACTGGTGGTGCTGGTCGGCCCCAGCGGCTGCGGCAAGTCCACCTTGCTGCGCGTGCTCTGCGGGCTCGAAGACATCAGCAGCGGGGAGCTGCGCATCGGCAACGATCTGGTCAACGACCTGCCGCCCGCTGAGCGCGGCATCGCCATGGTGTTCCAAAGCTATGCGCTGTACCCGCACATGACGGTGTACCGCAACATGTCCTTCGGGCTCAAGATCCATGGGGCCAACAAGACCGATATCGACCGCCGGGTGCGCGATGCCGCCAAGGTGTTACACATCGACCACCTGTTGGAGCGTCTACCGCGCGAGCTCTCGGGCGGCCAGCGCCAGCGGGTGGCCATCGGCCGCGCCATCGTGCGCGAGCCGCGCCTGTTTTTGTTTGACGAGCCGCTCTCCAACTTAGACGCAGCCTTGCGTGCCAAGACGCGTATCGAGCTGGCCCGTTTGCACCGTGAGCTAGATGCCACCATGGTCTATGTGACGCACGACCAGGTGGAAGCCATGACGCTGGGCAACAAGATAGTGGTGCTCAACGAAGGCCATGTGCAGCAGGCTGGTACACCGCTCACCCTATACCAGCAGCCTATCAATCGGTTTGTGGCGACCTTTATCGGCTCGCCCACCATCAATTTGCTGCCCGCACTTGTGGTGGAAGTGGTGGAGGGCGGTGTCCGCTTGTTAATGGGCAATGGCAGCAAGGTGCTGGCCACGGTGGACAGCAGCGCGCTGCAATTGGGCCAGAGTGTGGAAGTGGGCCTGCGCCCCGAACATTGCGAAGTATTGCCCGCAGGTGCGGTTCATGCCGCAGACGACACGGCGCTTGAGGCTGAGATTACGCTGGTGGAGCACCTTGGCGAGTCCAACCTGCTGTACCTGCAGATGGACGACGGCCAGGAGCTGATCGTGCGCGGCGACGGCAATGCGCAAGTGCGACTGGGTGACGCGGTCATCGTGCGCGCTTCGCCATCTGCTTTGTACGTCTTCAAGGCCGATGGCGTAGCCTGCACCCGTTGGAATCCCGGCAACATGCGCTCGGCCCATGCGCGCTGACCTACTGCCGGCACATATCCACTACGCCATCGGTATCGATGGCGGGGGCACCAGCACGCGCGCGCGCGTGGTGCACCGCAGCGGCGTGGTAGTTGGCGAAGGCAAGGCCGGTGCCTCCGGCCTGTCCCAGGGCATTCCTCAAGCCTGGCGCCACATCACCCAGGCCATTGCCAGCGCGACTGAAGGTCGCCTCCAAGCAGGCTGGCCATGGCCCACGCCCGTCCGCTGCGCCCTGGGCTTGGGCTTGGCCGGCGCCAATAATGCGGCCTGGCATGCCCAATGCGTGGCAGCCAACCCGGGCTATGCCACGCTAAAACTGGAGTCGGACGCGGTCACGGCGCTGCTGGGTGCGCACGGTGGAGGCCCCGGGGCTTTGGTTATTGTGGGTACCGGTGCCGTGGGCCTGGCCTTGCTGCCGGACGGCCAGCGTCGCAGCAGCGGCGGCTGGGGCTTTCCCAGTGGTGATGAGGGCAGCGGTGCGGATCTGGGCCTGCAAGCCATCAAGCTCACCCAGCGCGCGCTCGATGGCCGCGCCTTGCCCGGCCCCTTGAGTCGGGCCGTGCTCCAGGCCACCGGTGGCACGCCCGAGGCCTTGCTCGCCTGGTGTGGCAAAGCCGGGCAGTTTGACTACGCCAGCCTCACGCCTTTGATTTTTTCGTACCAGGCTTGCGACTCCAGCGCGGCAAGGCTGCTGGAGCGGGCCCTGCACCACCTCGAAGCACTTGCCCGCGCCGTGGACCCCGGCCACACGCTGCCGCTGGTGGTCGCCGGAAGCATCGGCCAGCGTCTGCTACCCGGGCTCAGTGCCCTGGTGGGCGCCCGCTTGGTGCCGCCGCAGGGAGACGCCATGGAGGGTGCCCTGACCCTGTGTGTTCAATGACATGAATGGAAATAGCACAATGGCATCGTTGATGTTGCAAGAGGCCCTGTCCTGCGCGCGCCAGGTGGCGCAACAACTGGCCAGCGATGAGGGCCACTATGCCGCCCTCGGCGCGGCACTGCGGGCCTTGCCCCCACAGGGCGCGGTCACCATTGCCCGCGGCAGTTCCGACCATGCGGCCGCTTACTTTGCGTATTTGGTGATGTCGCGCACCGGGCAGCTGGTGACCTCGCTGCCCATGTCGCTGCTCACCCTCTACAAGGCGCCCATGGCGCACCAGCGCTTGCTGGCCGTGTCCATCTCGCAGTCGGGCCGCAGCCCGGACTTAGTTGAAACCATGCAGGTGTTTGAAAAGGCCGGGGCGACCACGGTCGCGCTCGTCAATGACATCGGTTCGCCCTTGGCACAGGCTGTGGGTTGGGTCATGCCATTGCACGCCGGGCCCGAAAAAAGTGTGGCTGCCACCAAGAGCTTTGTTTGCGCTCTGGTGGCCGGTGCGCGGCTGTGCGCCCACTGGGGTGCCCAAGCCGACCTGCTGGAGGCCTTAAGGACACTCCCGGCGGCACTGGAAGAAGCTTGCCTACAGGACTGGAGCGCGGCGATCGATGTCTTGCGCACCGCCAGCGGGCTGATGGTGATTGGCCGTGGCCCGGGCCTGGCAATTGCGCAGGAAGCCGCCCTCAAGTTCAAGGAGACCTGCGGCATCCAAGCCGAGGCATTTAGCGGGGCCGAGGTCCAGCACGGCCCTATGGCGCTGGTCAATGAAAACTACCCGATGCTCATCTTCGCCTTGCGCGGGCCGGCCCAACAAAGCCTGATCGCCCTGGCTGCGGAGATGCGCGCGCGCGGCGCGCGCGTGCTCTTGGCCGCACCGAGTGACGTGGTCCAGCGAGACCTCACGCTGGCCACTGCGCCACAGGAAGCACTGGACCCCATCACCGCCATCCAGAGCTTTTACTTGCTAGCGGAGGCCCTGGCCCGCGCACGCGGCCTAGACCCGGACCAGCCGCCGCATCTCTCCAAAGTCACAAGCACCCGATAAACCGGAGTCGCTTTGGGCGACAAGGTCAGGCAATGTTTGCCACACGCGTTGCCCAGACAGTGCATTTAGCGCAACAAGGTGATATGGCCAACGTAATGGTTTGTTCTGCCCTCAGTCTGGTAGGTTTTGGCACCTTGGGCGCATTTCCAGCCCGCCGCTTTCGGATCTCCGCTTTTTGGCGAAAACTGCTGCGAACCAATCACGATACTGACCTCTATCCCCGTATCAACCGAGGCCTTGCTACAGACGCGTTCAGCAAAATCTTGCCCGTTTGTAAAGGGCTTTTGCGCGCGCGCCATGAGAATCACCAGCGCGGCTTGTGCGCCAATGCCCGGCACGCCCGCCAATTGCGCTTGCGTCGCGGTGTTGAGATTGATGATAGGGGTGCTTTGCCCACTGCCTGGGGAGGGCTGCGACCGGTTAACCGCATCGGTATTCGGTGCTGCGCTGGCGCTTTTGTTCATCATGCCTTTTTCCGCTGCGGTGGTTTGGGCCTGGGCTTGGCCTAAAGTCCCCAGCGACAGGATGCTGAAGGAGGCGATGTTCAATATTGGTTTGATGTGCATGGTGTTCTCTCTTTTTTGCTTATTTGAATATAGGGTTACCTACTGTTGGGGCCGGGAATGATCAAAGCCGCAGGCTTTGGCGGAACGGGTGGCATAGCATGAGCCAGCATTTGACGCGGGCAGATTTGTTCAACTGCCTGCACCTGCAATTCCGCCCAAGGTGACTGGGCACCGCACTCTGAGACCTACAGCCGCTGTAGGAGATTGGTCGGGACTGCAGGTGAAGCTGCGTGCGCAGCTTTTGGGGTAAGGGCCAAAGGCGATCAGTTCCAGCAGCGCGCGTTGGCCTGATTGTCAATGTGCACCCAGGCGCGTTCCTTGCCTGGCTTACCCACATTGCCGTAGGCGTCGAACTTCCAGCCAATGCGGCCCGGCTGCATATGGAACTCGGCCACCTCGAAGGCCGGACCGAAGTTAACCTTGCAATAGGCGTCAGCATCAGCCTTGGTTTGGAACTGGGCGCCAGGAACGGCCGGCGTGGTGGCAATTACGCCGCCAGACCAATGCGCCGCGTCAGCGTCGGTGGCGGGTTTGGGCAGGTTGGCGAGGTCTATGCACAGCACCGGCAGCTTTGCCGAGCATAACTGGTCACCCAGGTAGGCGTTGCAGTCAGGGCCGGGCTGACCCTGGCAGGCCACATGGGCCACACCGGTTATATCGTCATGCGGATAGACGCCCCAAGTCATGCCCTTCTTGTTGGGCGCGGCGGGCACGGGATCGACCGGGCGCACCGCTGTCGCTTCAGTGGCCACTAAGGCACCATCCAGCAGGCCGCCGCTCGGGCCCGCATTGCCAATGCCGCCATCAGTTTTGTCCAGGCCACATGCGTACTCAAGCGATGCCTGTTTGACCATGGTGTCGTCTTGTACTGAGAAGCTCAAGCTCATGTTGGAGACCAAGATCAGGCCGTGTCCGCCAGCAGGTGAGTTGATCACACCGCTGGGGCTGGAGCTGGTGCCGATCGGCGGTAATGCGTCCAGATCCAGGCTAACTACCTTGCTGGTTCCGGCCGGATCAGCCGCTTGCCAGAGATAGGTGTTGTAGACAGCGTTAGGGCCGCCTTTCCAAAGTGCCAGCGCATCGTTGTCGCCACGGTTGGGGCCTTGGGTCAGCTTAATGACCTGGATGTTGAACAAGGCCTTCGTCACCTTTTGGCCTTTGGGGCAACTCAAGCGGAAGGTTTCGACAAACATGCGGTCGGGCTGGGTGCCGCCATAGCCGGTCTTGTTGGGGGCGTTGGCGAAAGCGGGACCAAACTCGCTTAGTACGGGCGTGGTGGCGCCCGAGCTCTTAACGATGCTCGCCGCCTGGGCGCTTAGGGCCAAGGTGCCCAGCACGGCCGAAGCCGCCACCAGGCGCGTGAATGAAGACAGTGAAGTCATAGTGTTTCCCTTTGAGTGTGAATGCTGAAGTAATGCGGGCAATGCTTGATTGCTAAGCCCACCACCGTTTCACGCAGGTCGCTCCCAAATCCGGCCAAATATTCAACACAAAAGAATGTGCTTCACGTAGGCGCTCGGTTTGGCCGCTTTTGGGCAGGTTCTCCGTAAAACAGAGGTCACCATCATCAGGAGCCTCTTGTGCAACACCTCATTTCCCTTTCCCGCATGCGCGCATTGGCGCTGGTCATGGGCCTGGCCGCCCCCGCGGCCTTTGGGCAGATCCCGCCTGGCGTTCCAGCCAACAACGCTGGCGGCACCCAGGCGCCATTGCCCATCGGGGCAACGCCGCAGCCAGGCTTTCCCGCAGCTGCCATGCTCGCGCCTGAACCCATGCGCGACACCACCTCCAAGCGCCACGCCGACCGCCCGGCTGTGACCATCATGGAATTCCGCAGCAATGTGCAGGAGGTGGCGCCGCGCGCCGCTACCGACATGTTTATGACGGCACTGGTCGAGACCGGCCGCTTTCGCGTGCTCGAGCGTGCCCGCATGAACGAGGGCATCAACCAAGAGAAGGCTTTGAACCAACAAGGCCTGGTGGGCGGTTCGGCGTCTGCCGTTCGAGCGGTAGCGGCGAAGTACATTTTTGAAGGCACGGTCAGCGAAGCGCAGATGGACCAAAACGCGCAGTCCGTTGGCCTCAACATACTTGGTATCGGCGGCAAAAGAACTACCACCCGCGACACCATCGGCATTGATGTGCGCATCATCGAGGTGGACAGTGGCATCGTGGCTGACGCCATTAAGGTGCGCAAACAAATCAAGGGCTCGTCCACCTCCGTGGGAGGTATTGGCGATGCCATCACCAATAACTTGTCGCAGCAATTTTTGGGCGGCGCAATCCAATCCTTCGGCAACAAGGAATATGAAGCCGTGCAAAAGGAAAGCCTAGACAACGCTTTGCGGCAGACGATTGAAGAAGCGGTGCAACGCATCGCCACCCGCTTTGCCGACGAGAGCTAAGGCGCGCCCTGTTTGCCCCCAACCAACCATTCCCAATCACTCAGGAGATCACCACCATGAACGCACCACTCAACCTTCTCGCCGCCGTCCTGCTTGCAACGCTGATGAGCACCCCTGCCCACGCCAAAGTCAATGGCACGCACCGCGATGGCGTGTGTACCAGCACTGATTCATCGGGCGTCACCGCCAACGTTAAATGCGGCAGTGGCATTGGCCAGGCTGAATGCAGTGCCGATGGCAGCTGCGCAGTGGGCCCCCGCTTGACCGCCAACCCAGAACCCATTGCTGCGGCGACTGCGCGCTGCCCCGGAGGCCCTGGCTGCCCACCGCCCTTCGAATCGAAAGACCGGCCAGCCCCCAGCCCGGCTGTGGGCAAGTTGGTGATCGTGCGCTCGGCGTCCTCGGGCGTGGCATTTAAAGGGACCACCAACGGCCAGGGGGTTACCGTGATACGACCCGGGACCTCTGGCCGGTACGTGGTGTTGGTGGAAGGGCAGACCCTGCAAACCATTACCGTGCCGGGCCGCCAGGGCGTGCGGGTCCTGGTGTTAGAGGGGCCTAACTATGCAGGGTACATCACCTTGCTG